>DATBAT010000131.1:0-5319 GCA_036271375.1 Terriglobales bacterium | reverse complement strand
GATGGCAACACCATGCACCGACTCGACATAATCTCCTTGGCGGATCCCAGCGCGGTCTGCGGGAGAGTTCGGAACGATGTGGAGGGCAACGACGCCAGCCGGTTGAGCCACGTCCACCCACGCCACACCGTCATCAGGCTGGATGAATCGCGAACGCTGCTGAAAGTTCAACACTGAAAAAACCACTGCTGCCAGTGTGAGTAGGACCAGTACTACGGCCCCCAGCCGCATTCGCAGACTCTTGTCCATCGAGGAAATCAGTGACCTCGGAATTTCCTTAGATGCTAGCACGTCAGCTTCCAGGAACTCATCGACGCTGTTTATTGTATGGCAAATGCTTTCAAATACTTACGGACGAGAGGCAGTGACACTCCCAGGCTACTTACCGATTGTAATATTTGCTTTCAAATTCTCGTAGGAGGAGTGTGGAACGCTAAAATTGGAAGCTCAACCCGCCACGATAATACCGGTAGGCCGAAACCAACACAACCTGTCCACGGTTCGTCGCAACCGGAACATATCCTTGTCCAAGAAGGTTGCCAGCATCCGCCTCAATCTCAAGACGACCGGACAGCAAAGCCGGGATAGGCTGCCGGATCTGCAAACTCAGGTACGGATCAATACGATAAAGCGATTCCCCGTACGCATCCAGGCGGGACACCGCAGATCCATCGACCCATTTGTAAGAGGTGGTAACAATCGTTCCCAGGTGAGGGATCTTTGTTGATGTTTTCGCGGCGACACTGTGTCGACCTTGTGGCGTCAATTGCGAGCGCAGCGTTTTTCCGTTCGCTGCCCCCGGGGCCAACACATCCCCATAGGCATAGATGGCGCTAATGTCTGTCGTATCAGAAACTTTCCGCAGGTAGGCCACCCGCGCTCCGGACGAACTGGAACTGCCACCATCGTAGGCAAAGGCTTGTGAAAAGTAATCCTGCAAAAAGTCGGGCGCGTCGGCCGCGCCACCGCGGCCCATCACGGCGGTGTGATTGGAGGAGTCATGGAAAACCGCTGCTGTCAGTTGCGCACCACGTCCTGCGCTATGGGAGATCGCGAATTCTTCGTGTACGTCATCTTCGGTTATCGGCCTTCCGCGGCGTATCAGAACCGTCGGGAATCCATCCAGCGCGTTCAATGCGGAATCCATCCTGGATCCCGTAGCAGTGCTCACTCCGGTGGGCGTTCCGTTGTCGCGGCTCCCCCACGGACGCGTCGCCACTATTGTGGCGGCTTGCCAGCCGTGGCCCAGTTTCACATCGACTTCGCCGCGCGGGCGAACCGCGGTAGTCGTCTGGTTCATCAGGCTGGTAACCAGAAGCTCGCTACCATACCGGACCATTACGTTGTCGCTCAGAGCCAGTTGACCCTCGTGCGACATGCGCAACCCGCGAAACGTCGGGCCCACTGGGCCAAGCTGGGATTGCCGTACCACGAAAGTCGTCACTGGCCCAACGCCAACCTTCCCCGACGGCAGCCATTCACCCGCGAAGCTGGCGGCGCTGGCGCCGCGCTCTGTGCTGAACTGCCCGGCCATGAGTAACTGCCCGCCGCTTTGCGTACCCATGTCATACACGAAGGCAGTTCCCGGAGAATCCGCGAGTGCTCCCACGGAGCCCGGATGATCGCTGCCGGAAGACAGCAAGAGTCGGCCCTGCCGCGAGAGTGAAGGCACAGCGTCGATTCCTGTTTGGCCGGCCACGGTTACGTGGGGGTCCTGAAACTGCATTACTGATCGTGTGGCTGCGGAACTTCGCAGTGCCCACATCCAATCGTCCTTTTGCGCCTTCTGGTTGGGTTGCTGCCGCAGTTTTTCAAATGACGACAGCACCGAGCCCAGCATTACTTGCAGCAGAGTGGTCCGTTGATCGCTCACCTGGATGTTCTGCTGCATCGCCGGCAGAAATCCCGCCAGAGTCACCTTCACGGTGTAAAGACCCGCGGGAAGTGCGGAGGTCGAGAACCGGCCGCGATCGTTTGTGAAGAGCTCCAGTTGCGAGCTATCGAAAAGCCGCTGCGAAGTAATCAGCACCGTAGCGCCCATCTGCGCGGTTCCTGCTGGGTCCAGCACCAAGCCTGAAATTTTGCCGCTGTTAGGGGCTGCTTTGAGCGCAGATGCAGAGAAAGAAAGGCAACAAGCGAGGCCGATTCCGATGATGGTTCGGAGATTCAAAAATCTCGCCTCCGTCTATTTCGCCTTCGCCGGTGATGGGTTCACCGTGAACTCCTCGGTCGGAGTGATAGTTTGCTTCGCCAAATTGTCGGTTACCGATACTTCGAGTTTGTACTTACCCGGCGCGAGCGAGCCCAGAGTAATCATGTTCTCCAATGTCAGTTCCTCGCCGTGCTCTGGCAATTTATCTGAAGAGATGGCGAATTTCAACATTGGGGAATTTGTCGCCCCTTCGCCCGCCTTACTCACGCGATACTCGACCGAGGCATCTGCCTTGTGGGTCTTGTCGTCCACCTTCAGGTTGTAAACCTGAAGAAATACTCCCATGGCGTCGCTGGCTACAAAGGTTTTATCGATCTTGGGACGAACTTTCACATCCCCCAGTACGAATTGCCCCAAGCCAATGTCCTTCATGGAAACTCGCTGAATCTGGTCGGCAAGGATCAGAGAACTGGAACTCAGCTGGTCGTCCTGGAATCGCGGGACCGCCAGGCGGGTGTTTACCACGCCCACGTTGCCATTGTTCACATCCTTCAACACAATATCCAGGCGATACAAACCCGGACGCAGCGGAACGGCCTTCTGATAAATCGAAGCGCCCGACAGCGACTGCTGCAGCAGAGAGGCTGGCACATCGGTGCGCATGGTGTCTTCGAAGGTCTGTACCACTCGACCACTGAGGCTGGTAATACGCGCGAAAAGATTCACTGTCGACGTGTCGACGCCGTCTTTCTCCTGAAAACTCATCTGCTTTCGGGGAACCTGGACCGTCACGGGTACCAGGACCGTGTCTGAGGTAATACGCAGAAAATCAAATCGATAATCGAACTTAACCTGGTCGCGGACGAGGCGAGAAGTTACAACCGCTTCCAGATCCTTGAACTTTACCGGTGGGGGCCTGAAAATGTCAGCGTAGCGCTGTAGCCGAGTAAATTCTTCTTCGCTTTCCGGCGTCATCCCGCCAATCGGCTGAGCGTTGTGCGTTCCATCGGTGTTCTGAAAGCGCTGGGTCTTGCTGGACAGGCCCATCGACTCCGCCATGGTCAAACCCGCGCCCGGCACATACAGCAGCGCGTCCTTTTCGCTGGCGTCCATAGTCAGGTGATATTCGCCGGTGGATGTCGGGTCGACGAATTCCAGTTCCACGTTGTTGCCCATTCCTTCGAGATATCGATAACGCCAGTCTTCGAAGGGATATGTCGAGGTTTCACCGCCGCCTTCCGTGGAGGGTCGCTCATATGTGCCGCCCGTAGGGTGTGAGTCGACCTCATCCGGCGGACCCCACATGATGTAGATGCGTCCTCGGTCGGTGCGCCAGCCGGGAATGCCCGAAGCGTAATGCTCGTTGGCGTAGGCGATGCGGCGATAGTGTTCTTCTTTGTAGGTATTTTCGGGGGAATCAGGATCGGGATTGCGTCGTTGCCAGAATTGTTCGATGAACTGCTCGCGTTCCTCGTTGGTCGAAAGGTGCAAAAACGCATTCTTTTCTTCGGCCGTAATGATATAGACCACGTCCTGGTTCAGCCACTTCTTGTATTGGGTATCAAGCTCGCGTTCGAGGCTTCGCTGGCTTTGCTTCTGCTGCTTGGACGCCTTCTTGGCGTTGGTATTTTGCTGATCTTTGTCACTCGGAGTTTCCTGCTGCGGCGTGCGGGTGAAAGCAATCCCGGAAAAAGCTGCCACGGAAAAAGACAGTCCTGCAGCGAGCAGAGCGACTTGGCACGATTTTGTGAAGGAAATGCCCATGTTTCCCACGTTTGGCCTAGAATCTTACCCCGCTGCTAAGTGCAGGTCAACGAGAGTTATCCCACCCACTCTACGCTGATCTTTTGAATCGCCCACGTTGGCAAGGGTTGCCCTCGTCTTTTTTGCCAAGTTGCCAATCTATCTGGATGTGTCTGTGCTTTGTGCGCCAAATAGTCACGGAATAGCCGGACACGCGGTAAAATAAGCTGATTCCCTATCGTCGGCCAGTGAACCTCGTGGCGCGCGGGCCGGATGCCGCGCAATGGGTCATACAGCGCATCTATCTGTGAAGGAAATTTTTGCCCCTTCTCGTGCGTAGTTCAGGATAAGGAGCCAGCCTGCCTAGTTGGGCAGCAGTGTCAAGTTTATGAAGACGTGGCAAAAAATCGGACTAGGTCTGGCATTAGCCGTGATTGCCGCTGGCGGCGCGGGCTTTGCCGTTCGTGAGTGGAAAAAAGGATTTACCACTGTCCAGACCGGGGCCGTTATGCGCCAGGACCTGACCTCGGTCGTGACCGCCTCCGGCGAAATTCGTCCCAAGACATATACGAACGTTCTCGGCGAAGGTATGGGCAAGATCACTGACATCACCGTGAAGGAAGGCGACCGAGTCAAGAAAGGCGACGTGCTGCTGCACCTTGAGAATATCCAGCCTGGCGCCGACGTGCAGGCGCAAGCTGCGACAGTGCAAGCTTCCGAATCGGGCATGAAAGCCTCTTCCGCAAATTATGATGCGGCCGTTGCCACATTGGCTCAGCGACAGGCGGATCTCGAGAAAGCCAAGCTCGACTGGCAGCGCTCTCAGGAGCTTTACAAGAATCAATTAATCGCCCGGCAAGAGTACGATGCTGCGAAAGCGGTGTATGACGGCGCGGTGGCCGCGCTGAATGCAGTTCGGGCACAGGTTGAGCAAACGCGCGCCGCGCGCGAACAGTCTCGCGCCACACTCGACCAGACCCGCGCCACGCTCACGCACATGCGCGATGTCTTACGCAAGACCACCTACACCGCTCCGATCAATGGAATTGTCAGCTACATCGACGTACGCGTCGGCGAGAACGTCGTTCCCGGCATTCAAAATGCGCAGGGTAGCTTTCTGATGACCATCTCGGACATGAGCGTGGTCACCGCGGAAGTGAAAGTCGATGAAACGGACATCACCAACCTTCGTAACGGCCAATCCGCGGAAGTCGCCATCGATGCCGTGCCGGGCAAACTGTTTCAAGGCCACGTCACCGATGTCGGCGAGCTGGCAATTCTGCGGACCTCCGGGCAAGCAGCCATGACTGCGACGACAGCCAACACGCAGGAAGCGCGCGATTTCAAAGTGGTCGTCACGCTAGACAATCCTCCGCCGGCTTTGCGGCCCGGCCTGTCCGCGACCGCCAAGATTCAAACTGCGC
>DATBAT010000130.1:0-9171 GCA_036271375.1 Terriglobales bacterium | reverse complement strand
GATTGCCAGCCCCATTCCTGTGCCCTGGACACGATAGCGCTGGTTCTTGCCGCGATAAAACTTGTCGAAGATCAGACCCTGTTCCATGTCGTCGATGCCGGTTCCCTGGTCGGAGACGCTCACTTCCAAATATTCGCCCTTGAACTCTGCGGTGATGCGGATCGGCGCTTCCGGTGGCGAATACTTTCCGGCGTTTTCCAACAACTGGGCCAGCACTTCCTGAATGCGCTCTCCATCCACGGTGATCTCGAGCTCTTGGGAAACTCGTACATCGATGGGATGTTTCCCCAACACCTGCTTTAAGGCTTCCAGCGCGGCATCTACCACTCCTGAGATTCGCTGAACTTGAAGGTCTAACTGGAATTCATGCGATTCCAGCCGGGCCATCTCCGCCGCTTCACCCACTAACCGGTTTAGCCGGTCGCTTTCCTCGTTAATCACCGACATCAGATCGCGGCGGTCGTCTGCCGACAAATCGATCGTCGAGAGCAGGCTGGTAATCGACGCCTTGATAGACGTCAGCGGCGTGCGAAATTCATGGGTGATGGAATCGAGAATCGCCGACCGGAGTTTCTCGCTTTCTCTCGCCGCTTCAGACTTGCTCAACGATTCGACAGCGTTGGCTCTTTCGACCGCGATTGCTATCAGGCTGCCGACGGCGTTCATGGTTTGGCTGGTCACGTTTCCCATCACGCCCACCGCGCCAACGGTCTTCACGCCCATACGTAGCGGGGTGAAGCTGAGGTGCCGATTCAGATCGATGATCGACTCTCCGCGAAAAGTGACTGCCTGCAAATGATCTGTATCGAGGCCAGTAACGTCTGGACCGGCGCGGTAGACGTTTCCCTTCTCCGGGATGTACACCGCAGCGGCGGAAACTCCGAACGAATCCACCACATATTCGGGAATCGCGTTAAGCAGTTGCAGAATATTGTCGGCGGCCAGAAGTCGCTGACTGAAGTTGTAAAGGCGCTCCAACTCCGCGCGTCGGCTAACCGCTTCGTCTTTCTGTTTGCGCGCTCGATCGGAGAGCTGGCTGGCAATGACTGCGGTGATCAAGAACACAAACAGTGCAATCCAGTTTTGCGTGTCCGCGATGGTGAAGGTGCCGGTGGGCGGAAGGAAGAAATAATTGAACAGCGCCGATGCCGCCACCGCCAAAACCGTAGCGTAGGCAAGTCCCCAGGTCGCCGAGATGATCAACACCGCCAACAGCAGGGTCAGCGCGACGCTGGTGTGGTTCACATGGAACACCCGGTAGACGTAGACCACCGCGCCCACAACCGCCACACACACCGCGGAGCGAAAAAGCACACGTATTGCTGACTTATTCACGCGCAGCGATTGTAGCTGACATCGACAAACCTCAGTTCGCTCAACGACAATAGTGGCGAATGGCAAAAACGCCAGAGCAATGGCTGGAAGACACCTCCCCCAAACACGAGGGGGGCACGTTCAAGCTATTTCTCGGCTACGCGCCTGGCGTCGGAAAGACCTTCAACATGCTGAGTGAGGCCATTCGCCGCAAAAGCCGCGGCGAAGATATCGTGATAGGCGTGGTCGAAACTCACGGCCGCAAGGGCATCGCCGAACTGGCGGAAAAACTCGACGCCGTTCCCCGCAAGAAGATCGAATACAAGGGCACCGTCTTCGACGAAATGGATCTCGAAGGCATCCTCGCCCGCAAGCCCGCCGTGGTGCTGGTGGATGAACTGGCCCATACCAACATCGAAGGCAGCAAGAATCGCAAGCGCTACGAGGATATTCTCGAGTTACTCGATGCAAACATTTCTGTTCTCTCCACCATGAACGTCCAGCACCTGGAGAGCGTCGCTCCCAGCGTGCAACGCATCAGCGGCATTACGGTCCGCGAGACCGTTCCTGACTGGGTGATGAAGCGGGTGAGAGAAGTGGTCATGGCCGACCTTACTCCCGAAGCTCTGCAAACCCGCATGCGTCGTGGGGATATCTATCCGCTGGATCGCGTCGAGAAGGCGTTGTCGAATTTCTTCCGTCCGGGAAATCTGATCGCGCTGCGTGAGTTGGCCCTGCAGGAAGTCGCGCAAGAAGTGGATCGCAGCCTCGAAACCTATCTCGACAAAGAAGGCGGCGACCGCAATCTCGGTGTCCGCGAACGTTTTGCCGTGGCCATCAGTTCCAATCCCGCGGCCCAGCAAATCATCGGACGCGCCGCCCGCATGGCGAAGCGCCTCGATGCCGAACTATACGTGGTGTATGTCGATATTGGAGTTGACGAAAGCGAAGCCAACCAGCGCTCGTTGACGTCGAACGTTAATTACGCGGAAGGAGTCGGGGCCCAGGTGGTGCGACTGAAGGACGCCACCGTAGCCAAGGCCGTCGCCGACTTCGTCCGCGAGAAGCGGATTACCCAAGTCGTTTTCGGACGCTCCGCGGTCAAAGGCTGGAAGAAATATTTGTACTTGAGCACCATCCACAAATTTCTGCGCGACGCTCCGCCGGTCGATGTCCACATCGTGACTCAGGAATCTTCTTAAATATGCCTGACAAGAAACGCATTCTGGTCGTCGATGACGAACCGCAGATCATCCGTGTGCTGCGCACTTCGCTCAACAGTAGCGGCTATGAAGTCCGTACCGCCGAAGACGGACACGCCGGCCTGCGCATGGCCCGCGAATGGCAACCCGATCTCGTGATCACCGACGTCTCCATGCCCAACATGGACGGCATCGAACTCTCTCGCCAGCTTCGTTCGGAAACCAGCGTGCCCATCATCGTGCTGTCGGTGAAAGGTGAGGAGAAAACCAAGGTCGAAGCCCTCGATGCCGGTGCCGACGATTACGTCACCAAGCCCATCGGCATGGACGAGTTGCTCGCGCGCGTACGCAGGAACCTGGCGCGCACCAAGCCTTCTGAAGATTCCGCGCAACGCGTGATCGCCATCGGCGATTTCAAAATCGATGCCGATGCGTTCCGTGCTGTGGTGAACAACGTCGAGATTCGCCTGACGCCGAAAGAGTGCGAACTGCTGATGTTCCTGGCCCGCCACGCGGGAAGAGTGGTGACGCATCGAACATTACTGGTAGGAATCTGGGGGCCAAATAGCGTCGAACAACCCGAGCATCTACGCGTCCTGGTGGCCCAGCTTCGCAAGAAGATTGAAGAAGAAAGCACTCCCCACTACATCATCACCGAGCCCTGGGTGGGGTACAGATTCGAGCCTAGCGGAGAGAAATAGCCGCATCAGCCGCAGTTTATTTACAGGTGAATCCGCCAGGCGTCTTCTCACTCTCGGGACAAACCTGCCGCGCCAAACTCGCAAACCGGGCATCGCCAACAAACTTCTGGAACGAATCGTCTTTCGCCGGATCCGGCATGCCTTCCCCGGGAATTCCATTTTGCCGGTTCGCGAATGCTGTCTTCAAGTCCGCCAGAGCGCTGTCCAGGTCGTTCGATTCCGCGTAGGCACACGCCAAGTTGTAATGGAACATGGGATACGCCGGGTCTTGCGTGATCCCAAACTGAAAGGTCGATTTCGCCTTCTCCAAGTCGTGGGACATGCCATAGGCCATGCCCAGATTGTCGACCAAGACTCGCCACTCAGTCGGCGATAGCGCGCGCTTCTTCTGTCGGCGTTCGATGTCTAAGGCGCGCTCATAATGTTGGATCGCGCGCGCCCAATTGCTTTGCAAATAAAACCAGCTGCCGAACTCATATTCGACGCGAGTGTCCGGTTGGTAGTTTTCGATCAGCTTGACGCTGTCGAGCATGGATTTCATGAACCTTTCGTCGCTCGGGTCGTAGAGGACTTTCGAAATGTGAACGTCGAACCACTGGTCCCCACTCACCATGTAGGCGAAGACGTTCTTCTGATGAACGTTCTGACCTTTGAACGAGTCGATCCTGTACTCGAGGATGGCGACGTTGCCGGCTTCGTATCGGCGAAGATCTTTGGTTTCAAACAGGCCGGTGCGTAGGCCGCTCCACGCATATTCGCGCAAGCCTTTCGCGTCGAGTGTTTTGGTTGCAGGCGAAACATTTGCCGACAACACCCAGCTTCCGCCGCTGGCAAATAATTTCTTCGAGGTCCCATCTGGAGTAAGGGTATTTTTTTCCACCTTCAGATGCAGAATGTCCAACTGCATGGCAGCGGGTTTGTCAGGAACGGAGAGGGTGAGCACCTTGTGCGAGGCAGGGAAGGCAAGCGTGACCTGCGCCGCGGAAAGCGAAGAGCCCAACAGCAATGCCCCGAAAATTTTGAATAGATTGTCCACCGAGGAGTCCCGGTAGAAATTTTAATGGCAGGAAATCAAAGAAAGAACGTTCGGAAGGCGTAGCGGAGAACGAACGTAACGTGGCGACTCACGTAGCGGCAGGTCTCCCCGCCTGCCCGGGTCGGCTTGCTGAAGGGTCTGTGACGAAAGTTGCTCCGGCAGGTGAGGACACCTGCCGCCACGTGAGCGGAGTCTAGAACAACCGTGTTATGCCTTCCTGCAAAACCACTACCCGATCTTGAACCCCCGCCGCTAATGCTTCTTGTTCCAGCAACTGCAAAGGCTCTTCGATGGGCTCGTGCGACAAGCGGAATGATCCGTAGTGCATCGGAACCATCCACTTCGATTTCAAATCCAGGAATGCACGGGTCGCGTCCGCTGGGCTGGTATGCACAGCGCGGTAGGTCTCCGGATGGTAGGCGCCAATCGGGAGCAACGCCAACTCCGGCGACAACCGCCGTCCTATCTCTCGAAACCCGCCGAAGTACGCCGTGTCCCCGGCGTGATAAACCGAATGTTTGCTGTCGCGCACCACATACCCACCGTAGCCGCGATGAGAATCGCTGATCACCCGCGCTCCCCAATGCCGCGCTGGAACGTGCGTGACGGTCACGCCCTTGTGGCGGTAGCTGTTCCACCAGTTGAGTTCGACCACATCGCCGAAGCCAAGGTCCGAAACCAGATCGAACACATGATGTGGCACGACCACGGTGGGTGGAGATCCATCGGCGCGTCGCGTCTGCTCGACCAGTGATCGCAACGACGGCCGATGCAGGTGATCGAAATGTGCATGCGTCACCAGAACCAAATCAATCGGCGGCAGATCGCGAACTTTGATCCCCGGCTGGCGAAGGCGTTTCAGCACGAACAGCCAACTGGCAAAGTTCGGATCAATCACTACGTTCAATCCGCCTATCTGCACGAAGAAGCTGGAGTGTCCGATGAAGGTGACACCCAACTCTTGTTCGGAAACGAGTTGTGGCTTGTAGGCTTGCCCGGTGCGGGGAGTTACAGCCGATTGGCGCGCGAGGCGTCCAAACTGGCTGGCTCGTTTATGCAGGGCCCGGTTTCTGAGGGAGAGGTTTAGCATTTTCGGCGCAGCCCGTCGGCTGTGGAAAACACGCGGAAATTATCTTATGAATTCATTATCAACCTCGTGCATTCATAAACCTAGAAGAAACCAAGGTAATTCCTTGACCCTCGCGGCCAGCTCAGTTCTAATCAAAGAATGCGCATTGCTTTCTTAGGTTTAGGAATTATGGGCCGTCCGATGGCGGCCAATTTGGTAAAAGCCGGACACGACGTCACTGTCTGGAATCGCAGTGCCGGAAAAGATGTAGAAGGCGCCAAGACGGCGGCGACTCCCGCTGAGGCAGCGAAGGGCGCTGAAGTCGTTTGGATGTGTGTTTCCGACACCAAAGCTGTCGAGGGTCTCTTGTTCGGCGAGCAAGGCGTCGAGCCGTCGTTGGGAGCAGGCACCATCGTCGTCGATTCCAGCACGATCTCGCCCACTGCGACTCTTAAGTTCGCTGAGCGCCTTCGCGCCAAAGGCGCGGACTACGTGGACGCGCCGGTTACCGGCTCGAAGACTGGCGCTGAAGGCGGCACGCTGATTTTCATCGTTGGCGGCAAGGACGAAGCCATCGAAAGGCTGAAGCCGCTGTTTGCGGCCATGGGCAAGCAGTTCTTCCGCATGGGAGGAACCAGCAAGGGGCAGGCCGCCAAGCTGGCGATGAATCTGCAAATTGCGCTGATCTATGAAGGCTTCGCGGAAGGTCTGACTCTAGCGGCGAAACTGGGCGTGGACGCCGCCACCATACTGCCGGTGATTCAGGCGTCGATGATCCGATCAGGAGTGATCGATTACAAAGCTCCATTCGTGCTGAACCGCGACTTTACACCCAACTTCCCGCTACGCCTGATGCACAAAGACATTCGCCTCATGCTCGAGGCCGCCAAGGAAGCTCGCGTCAAACTGCCCGCGCTGGAGATCGTGGAAGAGGTTTACGACGTGGCTATTGAAGATGGCAAGCAGGATTTGGATTATGCCGCCACTATCACGCTGCTGGAGAAATGGGCTGGAGTGGAAGTGAAGAAAGCGTCGGCCTGACCCCCCGCGCGACCGCTTTAGATCCCACCGGGAAACCGCTTCATTTGGGGACTCCGAAGTAATCGCCCCGCCCGCGCTATTACAGAACTATTACATACGCTTGGCCGCCCCACTGGTAGCTTAGAACTACGTTAGGAAGCAAACCGAACCAGGGGACCAAATACATGGAATTGCAAGAGTTAGAGCGGGAAGCTGCCGCTGACAACGAAGTAAATTGGGTCACGGCCGGCTTTATGCTGGCATTTCACATCGGCGCCGTGGCGGCGCTGTTTTTCTTTAGCTGGAAGGCTCTGTTTATCGCGGCGTTCCTGTGGTGGGTTTCCGGCAGCCTGGGCATCGGCATGGGCTACCATCGCCTGCTCACCCACCGCGGCTACAAGACCCCCAAGTGGGTCGAATACGTTCTGACCGTTTGTGCGACGCTTACGCTTGAAGGCGGACCGATTTTCTGGGTCGCCACCCATCGCATTCATCACCAGTACTCTGACCACGAAGGCGATCCGCATTCGCCAATTGATGGCAAATGGTGGGCGCATATGGGCTGGATCCTCATGGGCAAGTCGATGCACCATGACACCACCACCCTGGCGCGTTACGTTCCCGACCTGGCAAAAGACAAATTCCACTGCTGGATCACCAAATACCACTACGTTCCCATGATCGTTCTGGGTGTGATTCTGCTTGCCATCGGCGGATGGAAGCTGGTTCTCTGGGGAATCTTCCTCCGCACCGTGGTGGGACTTCACGCCACTTGGCTGGTCAACTCAGCGACGCATAGCTGGGGCACCCGCCGTTTCGTGACTCGCGACCTCTCCACCAATAGCTGGTGGGTAGCGCTGCTCACATTCGGTGAGGGATGGCATAATAATCACCACGCGCATCCAGTTTCGGCCCGCCACGGTCTGCGCTGGTATGAAGTGGATATGAACTGGTACGGCATCTGGGCGTTGAAAAAGCTGGGTCTGGCGAAGCACATCTATCAGGTGAAGCTTTCAGAACTGCCTAACCAGCCAGAGCCTGCTCGCATGGGCGACACCGGCATTCAGATTGCCGCTCCGGCGACCATGGGTTCCGACTAGCTATATCCGATCCTTCAAAAGCCCTCGCTTGCGAGGGCTTTTTCTTTTTCCCTGGCATTCTTAAAACCGAAGGTAACCTAGCCAATCCCTAAAGTTCCAGTAATCTAAGGCCGATAGAGTACATGAAACACTGTAGGGAACTGCTTCCTTCTGAGTAAGTTGAAAAGGCGGTTTAAGTTACGCATTTGTCTTTCCCCGAACATTAGGAATTTCTGTCGCTTTGCACTTTAAAGAGTAGCGGAGAGTAGTCGTGATTTCCTTGAAGAAATATCTGGATATGGACAAAGCGCCGGTACCTGAACCGGAAGCTGTGCCAGAGTCCAACGAACTGCTTTTGGCGACCCTGAAGTCGTACCGCTCGGCGTTACAGAGCATCGGGAAGAGTGGAGTACGCGCATGTCCGGAAGTAGGTTCGGACCTTCAGCGCGCGCTTGCGGGCCTCGAACTTGGCCTCGCGGGCAACGTCACCGCGGCGCTGGTAACAAAGACAGAAGCTCGCGCGGAAGAGCTCCTCGAACAATGGGGCGGACGTTCCGAGCAATATTTCAAGTCCAAAGCCAAAGAGGTAAAAGAGCTGCTCATCGTGATGGCGCATACGGCGCAGTCCGTGGGCGACCGCGACCAACGCTATACCAATCAGTTCACCGAGTTCACTACCCGCTTGCGCACCATCGCAAACCTGGAAGACTTGACCCAGATCCGCACCTCGCTGGTACAGGGCGCGACCGAACTCAAGAATTATGTCGACCGCATGGCGGAAGACAGCAAGAATTCCGTGGCGCAATTACGCGCTGAGGTTTCCACCTACGAATCGCGCTTGAAAGTAGTCGAAGAGCTTGCGCTACGTGATGGCCTGACCGGCTTGGCCAATCGCCGCAACATCGAGGAAAGAATCCAGACCCGGATTTCGAGCCAGTCACCATTTTGCGTCATCAATTTGGACCTCAACCGGCTCAAGCAGGTCAACGACACACACGGTCACCTGGCGGGCGACAGCCTGCTCAAGCAGTTTGCCCAGGAGTTGCGTACCAACATCGGGCCGTCAGCCATTGCCGGACGTTGGGGCGGGGACGAGTTCATCGTTGTGGTCGACTGTGATCTAAAAGCTGCCAATGCGCTTGTGGAGCGCATGCAGAAGTGGGTATTCGGTGATTACTCGCTCGAAACCGGTACCGGTAAGCCAGAAGTAAAAGTTCACCTGGATGCGTCGGTTGGCGTGGCCATATGGTGCTCCGGCCAAAGCATGCAGCAATTGATCGAGCAGGCCGACGCCGCTATGTACAAAGATAAACAGGCTTCCAAGAAAAAAGGCGCCGCCGTCGGGCGCTAGACGAGGCCGTAACCGCCTATACAGGGAATACCCATGTCCACCCGGACAGGGTAACTACCGTCACCATAAGTGCCGAAAAGCTACCTAGGCATACATCTCCAGGTAGGCTAGCCTGAATCCATCCTTTTAACGCCTCTACAACCCAAGCTTCTCCAACAATCGCACGGGAGTGCCTGCATGGATTTGTTGCGTAAGTCAGTATCCTTCCTGGTCTTAATCACTTTTGCTTCGATAGCCAATGCCGCGCCGCAACGTCTGCGCTCGGCCATTGATGACGGACAGGTCACGCGGCTTAAGGGAAGCGTTCCGTTCCGGGCAAAGGCGCAGTTTGATCGCGGGCCGGTGGATCCGTCATTTGAGATTCAGGGAGCGTCGATCGTTTTTAATCGTTCTGCGGCG
>DATBAT010000129.1:0-14030 GCA_036271375.1 Terriglobales bacterium | reverse complement strand
GTCGATGATATTGATGCGGATGTCGCGCCAGGTGCAGGTGGTAGCGGCGGACGTGATGGTGATGCCGCGCTCCTGCTCCTGCTCCATCCAGTCCATGGTCGCAGTGCCTTCGTGGACCTCTCCGATGCGGTGCGTGCGGCCCGTATAAAACAGGATTCGCTCCGTCGTAGTGGTCTTACCAGCATCGATGTGGGCCATGATGCCGATATTTCTGCAGCGCGTTAATGGGACTGTTCTGGGCACGACTTGTATCTTCCTTCTGGGGCTCTCGAAATCTACTTAATTTCTTACCACCGGTAGTGCGCGAAAGCCTTATTGGCCTCGGCCATGCGGTGAACGTCTTCTTTCTTCTTGATCGCCGCGCCCTTGCCATTGGCTGCGTCCAGCAATTCGTTGGTCAACTTGTCGACCATGCCTTTTTCCGCTCGTCCGCGCGAATACGTGATCAGCCAGCGGATGGCGAGCGAAGTACGGCGGTCCGGATTCACTTCCACCGGGACCTGATAGTTAGCGCCACCCACGCGGCGGCTCTTCACTTCGAGCAGCGGCTTGGCATTCTCGACGGCCTTCTTGAACAACTTAATGGCCTCGTCGCCGCCTTTTTGCTGCAACTTTTCGAGAGCCTCATAGAAGATGCCCTCGGCGGTGCTCTTCTTGCCCTGCCACATCATCGAGTTCACAAACTTGGTGACCAGGTCCGATCCGTAAACCGGATCGAGCTCTGTACTGCGTTTTGCGATATGTCCTTTTCTAGGCATTCAGCTAATTGCTCCTAATCTCTATTACAGGCGACAGGTGTCTACGCCTTCGGCCTCTTCGCTCCGTATTTCGAGCGGCTCTGCTTACGATTGGCAACACCGACTGAATCGAGCGTGCCACGCACCACGTGATAACGCACACCTGGCAAGTCCTTCACACGGCCACCGCGGATCAGCACAATCGAGTGCTCCTGCAGGTTGTGGCCAACGCCTGGAATATAGGTCGTAACTTCAATTCCATTCGAGAGGCGAACGCGAGCCACTTTCCGCAAAGCCGAATTCGGCTTCTTGGGCGTCTGGGTGTAGACACGGGTGCATACACCGCGCTTCTGCGGGCATCCTTGCAACGCCGGGCTGGCCGTCTTGTACCGGGGCCGCTTCCGTCCGTCACGCACCAGTTGATTAAAAGTAGGCACTCTTTGCCGCTCCTTAAGCCGCGATATGCCCTGCACATGCTTTGCCGCATATGCCAAGACCGCGCTTTTTCGACTAATTCTTGATTCCAACCTGGATGGCTTCGGCCAACCATACTCCCGCCTCAACTTCTGGCGGGGATTTTTGCATTTCCCGTTACAGCGCTACGACGGTGGCAGCAGGCCCAAACTTCCTGGGAGATGCTCCGTTTCGTCCGCAATCGCTCCGCATAGCCTCTTCTTAGTAAGGACGCGCGGAACGTTTCAGCGAGGATGTTTCCGTTTCGGAAACTAAAAAACCGTAAAGCTTACTGTCTCTTTCGGGGGAGTTTCTCACACTGCAAGAAAAGCCACCATCTACAGACAAGCCAATATGACTCGCGGAACCTTACAAATATAGCAACTGGACTTCCGTAACGTCAACCTTTTACATACCGATATAGGGCGGACACTCTTGTCCGCCGGACTTCTGCGACGGATTCTTGGAAAACTAGTTCCCCGAAAAGCCTGGTGTTTTTCAGATCGAACCCCGCCACGCCCCGCATCATACCCACGTAGCCCAACTTGCTGAAAAGAATGTCTGCCTCTAGTATTGAAATTTCCGGTACAGGTAGCGCTCGCCTCACAGGCGACTATGGGGCGGGGAGGATGCATGGGTAGGTGGTATTCCGTTGGATCGGCAATTATGTTTCTGGTTTTCTCGCTCGCCTGGACAGGCTGCGGCGGCGGCAACTCAACCCCTCCCACCAGCCCCGTTCCCGCCAGCGTAACGCTCTCGCCGTCTACTCAAGTCTCGTTAGAGATCGGGAAGATCCAGATTTTTACCTCATCCACGTTAAGCTCCACCAACACTGCGGTGACAACCCCAATCTCTTTTGTTTCCAGCAATACCGCGGTCGTGACCATTTCCGCCAGCGGCGTAGCCTGCGCCGGATCCTGGGACTCCCTCAGCAATCCGCAATTGTGCACTCCCGGTGCCGAGGGAACCGCTCAGATCACCGCCAGCGCCCAGGGAGTTAACAGTCCGCCGACGACGATCTACGTTCACCAGCACATCGCAAGTGTCAGCATAGAGCCCGTATCCTTATCTACGGATCCCGACCCAAGCAGCCCGGAAGGCTTGGCAGGATGTACCTCCAAAGGACACATCCGGGAATTTCAGGCAGTCGCTAGAACCCGGACCGGTGTCGATATCTCAGCCACCATGGGAGTTCCAACGTGGCAGCTCTCGACCGCCACAGTTGGAACGTTGACCACCAACACCACCGGCACTGTAACTGCCACAGGACTTCTACCGAACCATGCCCAGGTGACGGCCAGCACCCCAGGCACCAGTCCAATGTTTGTAACCGTCGGCGGAACCAGCAGCGTGCCCATGAATTTTCTGACCTGCCCGGTTCAACAGATCACGCTTGAAGCGGACAACACGCCGGTGAACTCGCTGGCTTTCAGCGGCACTGGCTCAAAAACATTGACGGCGGTCGTAGTGGACACCAGCGGAACCACTATCACTGGCGTACCGCTAACATGGTCATCTTCGCGGACCTCGTCGGTCACCGTGAGCAGCGGCGCGGTCAGCGGCGCTCATCCCGGCGGAGCTACGGTTATTGCGTCCTGCCTGCCGCCGACCTGCAACATAGGATTTCAACCCAGTCTGCCCATTTATCCCATAAACCCAGTCTCGGTTTCGGTGACCGGCACCAGCGCGACCACAACGGTGCTGGTCTCAACCACCGAATGCGGCACTACCGACGACTGCGTCACGCAAATTGTGGGCATCGATACCACCGCTAACGCTGTGAGCAATACTTTCCCACTAACCGCAACGCCGAATTCGATCGTCTTTAATCCAGCGGGAACCAAGGCGTTCGTCGGCACCGATAAGAGTTTGCTGAGCGCCAAGGGATTGATGACCGTCGATCTTTCGGCGAGCCCGACGACCATCACCAACAGCAACGGCGTCGCTGGAAAAGTTCTGACCGTTTCCCCCGACGGAAATCACGTCATCGTCTCCGACACCGCCGACACGGTAAACCAAGTTTTTATCTTTAACACGGCGGACAGCAGCAACACAGCGATGCCTATCACTGGCGCAACTGCGGCCGCGTATTCTCCGGATAATCTCAAACTCTTCATCGCCGCCGGAAACAAGCTCTATATCTCTTCCACGCAAGATGCCATACAAACCGTGACTTTGGCCGCGCCGGCTACGGGAGTGTCCTATCTTCCCGGAGGCATGGGCGCGTATTTAGTGGGCGGCGATCCTGCGGGTCTCTCGTTCGTGGCCACCTGTGGGACGCAGCCGGCAACGGTCACGCCGATCACTCTGGCTGGAACTCCGTTAATTCGAGCATTGCCCGATGGCCGCAGCATCTTCGCGGTCACGCCTCCAACCGTGGAATTGGTCGAGACCATACTTCCAACTCCTCCGTTTGCTCTTGCTGCCGGACAGAGCGGATGCCCTGCGCCAAGGGGCTCGCTACCTCTTTCGTTCGTCGCCAACGATCCGATGAATCATCCGGAGACGGTTCCAGTCGATCTGGGCCAGGGCGCCTTCACGCCGACTCAACTGATCATTTCCGAGGACGGCGCGGTCGCCTATATCTTCATCGAAAATTCGCCAAACGTTTTGGTCTATGACGTCAACAACCGCATTACTACGTCGATCCAATTGGCAAATAATGCGAACGCGTTGCAAGGCGCATTGACCACCGACGGAAAGAAGCTCTATGTCGCCGCCAGCGACGGCGCGGTCCACGTGCTGGACACGCCCACCACGTCAGACACGACGCAGATCACGCTGCCGCAACCGCTCTGCACCTCGGCCGACGGCACGCACACCTACACCTGCAGGCCGAATTTGGTTGCGATTAAACCTTAGAGCCAGCCACGGATCTTCACGGATTCACACGGATGAAAAAAGAGAAACAGATCAATGAAGATCCGTGTAAATCCGTGGCAAGGAATGAAATCTACTTAGCCTCGAGCTGGCGCCCGACGCTATCCAACACTCCGTTAATAAACTGCACCGATTCCGGCGTGGAAAACCTGCGCGCGATCTCTAGCGCTTCGTTGATCACTACCGCGCGCGGCGTATCGGGAAACGCAAGCAACTCGGCTACGGAAGCCCGCAGAATGTTTCGGTCGACGGCGGCCATCCGCTCCATGCGCCAATGCTCGGCCTTGCTCTCGATCAGTCCGTCAATCTCGGCGGTGCGATCGGTAGCCACGCGAAACAAGTCTTCGGCAAATCCGCGCACTTGCGGAGAGTCTTCCCCGCGCCCTTCCCAGAAAGTGCGGCGCACCACGGCGGCTTCCTGTTTCCCCATGTCGGCCTGAAACAGCATCTGCAAAGCCAGTTCGCGGGATTTCCTGCGCGTACCCACCGCCTTCACCTTGTCCCCTTTAATGCTTGGCATGAGAGTTCAGTGTACAAGACGAGGCAGAAGAGGCCCCATTTTATCGCGCAGTTTTACGGCTTGAGGAACGCGGTTTGCTTTTCGAAACACTAGGGTGCCCCGTCCTCGTCGCGTTCTTCGCGACAGGACGGGGATTTTTCTTGCCAATAGCAGAATGTAAATTCGCCATCTCGACCGCCGCCAAAGCCGCCTCAAATCCCTTATTCCCCATCTTCAACCCAGCGCGATCAATCGCCTGCTCCAGAGTGTCACAGGTCAGCACCCCGAAAGCATGCGGCACACCCGTCTCCTGCGCCGACTGTCCCACCCCGCGCGTGACTTCATTCACGATCACGTCGTAGTGCGCGGTATCCCCACGCAGCAGGCAGCCAATCGCGAGAACAGCCGCATACTTTCCGGTCTCCGCCAGAACCCGAGTCGCGGACGGAATCTCAAAACTTCCCGGCACCCGCACAACCTCGATATCGCTGCGCTTTGCGCCTGAGCGCGTAAGACCATCGATCGCGCCCTGCAACAACCGCTCGGTAATGAACGCATTGAAGCGTGCCACGACGATGGCAAAACTCTTACCGCGCGCGTCCAACTTGCCTTCGGTCGCTACGACGGGTGTATCAGGCTGGCCATGCACCGCCAACACGATCCCGCCAGGAAGGTCCAACCAGAACGCCCGCTCATCGCTCTTGGGAGAACTCAAATCCCCCAAAACCTGAAACTTCATCTTCTGCGCGATAGCCAGCACGTCGTCGGGATTCGACACCTCGAGCACGATCAGCTTCGCCACATCCTTCAACCGCTCGCGCAAATGCGCCGGATGCGAACTCGATGGTTGATTGAAGCTGATCAATCCCTGCGGCGCGGAAAACACCAACGAGCCTTTGCTCCCCGGCAAGCGCTCCAATCCGATTGCCTGCAAAAATTTCGCGACTTTCTCGAACTGCGCTGGAGTCGCGACATACCGCCCGATATGAAGAGACTTAATCATCTGCTTAGTTTTTATCACAAAAAAAATGGGCGACCGAAGCCGCCCATCGCAAACCAGCGAACAATTACTGCAGGATGCGAACGTGGTGCGCCCACAACTGCGCATTGCCGCTACTCTGGTCTTTGAGGATGAGCCCCCGCGCCAGAACCTTTGCCGAACCGGCGCCCTGCAAACCGGTAAGTCCGTTTACGTTGTGGAATCGCGTTCCGTCGCCCGTCTGTACCGTGAGCGGAGCGCCCAGCACGTAGCCCAGCAGATGGTTGTTCTGGATCTGGAAGCTGCCACGATTGCTGCTGGTGATCTGTACGCTGCTTGCGACCAGATCGCCCTCGACACCCTGGCGCCGCAACGAAACCATATGCGGCGTGAACGTCGTGCCCTCATAGTCTCCGCCGATGAATACCCGCTGCCCGGCCACCAACGCCGAGTTGTTGAAGAAAATATTGGTGAACCAGTTGTCAAAGAAGCAGACATCGAAGTTGTTCACCGTGCTCACATCGATGGTCGCAATCGAGTCCACCGGAATGGTGCTGATCGCGGGCAATTCTTCACCGACAAAAAGCGTGACAGTCTGCACCGGACCGGTTGTAGGATTCACCGCGACAATTCGCCCCGAGACAAACGCATGCGTAGTCGAGACAACCTCGACGTCGCTTGCCAGAACGCTGCCATCCGCCTGCACGCTGCCTTCGACCGAAACAAATGCCGGAGTCATCATCGTCGCCAATGCCCACGTGCCGCTGAACTCGGTCTTCGAGTTGACTTTAATGGTGACGTCTTTGCCACCGATACGCTGAATGACAAAAGAATTTCCACCGACGTTGACCGTGCTCAGCCCGCCGGCGAGTTCGGTAATCTGGCCATCATCATCGCTGGCCTTCACCGGCTCAACTTCGATATGCGGATTGACCGTTCCCGTGACCTGACCGGCCATATCGACCTGCAACGACTGCCGCAAATCGAACTCCATGTGAAGCCCTGCCAACCCATTGGCGTCGACAGTCAATGGATGATCGAGCGCCACCGTCACCGTCGAAGTGGTCAGCGTGCCATTGATGGTTCCCGTCGATGGCGGGGTCGTGCCCAAGTTCAAATAAGTGATCACCGGGCTGGCCATGGTGAAAGTGACACTGTTGTATGTTCCGGCCGCGACTGAATTGAATCCCAGCAACGAACGCAGCCCAACCAGCCGGGCGAAGTCAACCGTGGTTGGCTCGGACAGCAACTGCACGCTGCCGCTGCTGTTGTTCAATGCAATGCCGCTCATCGTGATGTTGAAGGCGAGCACGGAAGGCAGAGGCGCATCCTCGCCGGTGACAAAGACCTGGGCCTGCGAACTGCCCGAAGTCATTCCAGAATCTGAACTGCTGCCGCCCCCGCAAGCTACCAGCGTGAACGAAGCGCACGCCAGCAGGGCGGATAAAATGACAAACTTTTTCATACTCTCTCCAATACGCGCGGAACTTAGATGAATACGCTTCAGAATGGGAACCCGCTCATGCTGGGAAAGTTGCGTAACTTTGGGACATGTCCGCTTGCCTGCCAGGCAAGGCTTTCGGAGGAAGGGGCCTATTTCATGCCAACCATGGCGGGGTCATCTTCAGTGAAGTAAACGGACTGCGAGAAGGTTGGCGCGAATTCGATCAGCCATCCCAAAATTCCGCATAGCGAGAATCCCAAAGCGTTGAGCACGCCGTGCGTCTGCGCCACCTGCGGAATCACTAGCCAATCGCGATGCAGCCAATCTCCCACCGCATAGATCCCAGCAATCCCCATTCCCGCGGCCACCGAAAAAGAAGAGACGTAAAGATAGCCTCGGCTGATTCGCGACGCCACGGAACCGGCAAGAATCAACTGGACCACCGCCAATCCTGCCATGGTCACTACCATCGTGATCCCTGCCACCATCTTGAGAAATGGCGAATAGACAAAACCGGCCGCCAGCACGAAGGGCACAAACAAGACGAGAAATGCGAACCATCGCAACGGACGCGCTACACGGGAACGCACCCCTGTTTTGAGCAACGCGCTCAGGATCGTAGCGCTGGCGAATCCCGTGTAATGAAAGTGGACCGCTGTCAGCAACACGACAGGCTCTTGAAACCCCATCGGACGAAGCCCATACCGCGACGCCATCAGCCAGGCAGCGGCGATCGCTAAATCCATCCGTCCAAAGTTGACCGAGAACGCCATAAGCGAGCGGGTCGAACGCAGCAACCAGGCTCCGATCAGCGCGATCAACAAGCACAGCAACCCCCACGGCAGCGCTAACGTGGCGGCGAACGGCCCGGGAGTAATCCAGAAGGACGCCACCAGCGAAACCGCTGCGAACGGTTGAAAAATCTCCAACGCATGAATTATTCGGCCGGTTCCCGCAGACGCGATGCCGTCGCCCAACGCTAATCCCAATGGGACTACTACAAGAGCGGCAAACAACAACAGCAACTCGATTACTCCCAAGGGAGCCTTCCCTGCTCCGGCGTAGGCGCACATCGCCGTCCACGCCAATGCTCCCACCATCGCCGAGTTCCTGCTCCATCCGCGTTTCATAACTTCTCCTGGAATTAGCTTACTGGCTGCGCCTCAGTTTTCGGTATCGTAGAAATGCCTACGCGCGGTATGAACTTCATCAGGATCTTGCCGAGAATCAGCACCGACAGGACCAATCCGACTAGACCCCATTTCAGCTGTGCACCAATTTCGATCAACGCCGGAGAAGTTCCGGTAGGGGACGGCTGGTATTGCAATGCCGCGACCAGCGGAACAAATGCCACCGTGAGGTTTGAAAATACGGTCCAGAACTGCGCCCGGTCGTCATTGCCGCAAAGCTCGACCAGCAGTTTTCGCAGCGGCCGTTGAAGATATGCCACCGCGCCAAAAGACATTGCAGCCGTCACCATCAGCCCGCACAAGAAAAGCAACGAAACGTTCATAGTTCCTCCTCATGAAATTCTCTATTGTCAGATAATTCTGTAATAGCAGAAATAAATTCATAAAAAAATTTACCCGGCTTTCGTCCCCAGCAGCTTCCTGATATTGCCTCTCACCTTCACCAGTCGCCGCAACCCTTGCGGCGATACCTGCCTGACCTCGTCGTAGGCTGACAAGCCGGTCTCGAAGAATTCCGCCATGGCTTGCAGCCGTTCCCGCGTGTAGGTATCGCCGCCATTTTCGAGTTGCTCCAGGCACTGCCGCAGCAACTGGATCGTGGGGTCAACCTCGCGCCTCTTTCTCTGCTCGACGATGAGCCGAAACATCTCCCAAACATCTTTCATTGACTCGTAGTGCTCACGACGGTCTCCCAGCACGTGCACAGCCCGCACAATTCCCCACCCCTCCAGTTCGCGGATAGACGTGCTCACGTTAGAACGGGCTACTGTAAGCGTCTCGGCAATTTCCTCGGCCGTCAGGGGCTTGGGCGAAAGATAGAGCAGAGCGTGAATCTGGGCCACGGTCCGGTTGATGCCCCAGCGCGTCCCCATCTCCCCCCAGTGGAGGATGTATTGCTGTTGGACGTTGGAAAGTTTAGTCATATCTGTATTTTCTGTACAAACAGAAATTACAGAATAAAGTGGGCTTTGTCAACTGGGATTTTGAATGATCCTAAGAGGTTTGTTATCTAAGGCCGATATAGAGATCGACTTGTGCGGCTTGTGGATTCTGCGCGCGGTCATCGTAGACTTCGAAGTCGGTAGCGTAGGCCCTGACTCCGCCAAGCTGTAGCTGATCTTCCATCTTCCAAACCTGCTGCCAGGCGGCGGGCACGACTTCAAATCCCGGCCCTTTCTCCGAGGTAACCACGGCATACGTCCCTGCCGGCACTTGCTTCAGAACCATGCCGGCGGGAATGGAAGTCGAATCGCTCACGCGCGCTCCAATCACAAAATCGTAATCGCCGTTCCGGTCGCTACCGTACCCGGTGTAGAGCGCGTAAATGACGTCGCCAACGCGATTGGGAATCTTGCCGGGGATACCCTCAGACATAAACCTTCCCCACATCGGCCCAATCAGGCCCTGCCCGGACATTTCGCTCGCATTATTAGTACGGGCCTCAATGCCAACAACATGGAAGCCCGCATGTTCCACAATTTTAACGCCCATTACTTAAACCTTTGCTATTCCGAAGGCCGCAGTCCAGAGAACCGCATAGATCGCAGCCCCGATACCCAGTCAGGAAGGTTTTAGCGGGCACTAAATCTCCATCACTTCCTTCTCTTTGCCCTTGCTCAAATCTTCCATTTTCTTGATCTCACCGTCAGTCAACTTTTGAATTTCATCCAGCGAACGCTTCTCTTCGTCTTCACTGATCTTTTTGTCCTTCATCGCCTTCTTGATCGAATCGTTGCCATCACGCCGAATATTCCGCACCGCAGTACGATGCTCTTCGAGAACTTTGTGCAGGTTCTTGACCATGTCCTTGCGGCGATCTTCGGTGAGCGGTGGCACCGGCACACGAATAATTTTGCCGTCGTTCATCGGATTCAACCCCACGTCTCCCGTGCGAATCGCTTTCTCTATCGCCGGTAGCGCCGTTTGATCGAACGGTTGCACCGTGATCAGTTGCGGCTCGGGCGCATGTACCTGGGCCACCTGATTCAGCGGCATCTGCGAACCGTAGTAGTCGACGGTGATGTTGTCGAGCATGTGCACCGACGCGCGCCCGGTGCGGGTTGCGGCCATGGCTTTGCGGAAGTCCTCAACCGCCTTATCCATGCGGGTTTTCAGTTGAACGTATGTATCTTTCAGCGCCGGAATCGCGGCCATGGTGGCTTGCGCCATTATTAGCTCCAGAAAAAAGTGGGATCAGAACAAGAAATTATAAACCGAGCGAGGCCCTACCCTTTGTCATTCCGACCGGAGAGAGGAATCCGCTTGCTGCTGGCAACTAGCAGATTCCTTGCGCGATACCCCCACGCTGCGGAATGACCAAGCTTTAAGGTTTAGGTCCGTGCAAATCCGTGGCCAGCTCTTACGCGCTAACTAAAGACCCAATCTTCTCCCCGGTCACCACGCGCTTGATGTTCCCATGCGTATTCAGATCGAAGATGATGATCGGCAGATTATTGTCTTTGCACATCGAGATGGCGGTGGAGTCCATTACCTTGAGCCCGCGTTTCAGAACTTCCATGTAGGTGATCTTGTCGAATTTCTTTGCGTCTTTCACCTTCATCGGATCGGCGTCGTAAATCCCGTCGACCTTGGTCGCCTTGATAATAACTTCAGCTTTGATCTCCATGGCGCGAAGAGAAGCCGCAGTGTCGGTAGAAAAATAAGGGTTACCCGTACCCCCGGCAAAAATCACGATGCGGCCTTTTTCAAGATGCCGCATCGCCCGGCGGCGAATGAACGGCTCCGCGACCTGGTTCATCTCGATAGCCGACATCACGCGGGTAAAGACTTTCTGTTTTTCGAGTGCATCCTGCAAGGCCAGCGCGTTGATCACAGTAGCCAGCATGCCCATGTGATCGGCGGAGACGCGATCCATTTCCTTCGCCTGCTCGGCCACGCCGCGGAAGAAATTCCCACCGCCGACAACGATGGCAATTTGGATTCCCAGCGAGTGAACGTCAGCCAATTCAGCTGCGATGGAGTGAATGTGTGTGGGGTCGACACCGAAACCCTGCCCGGCGGCCAGGGCCTCGCCCGATAACTTCAACAGCACGCGCTTGAACACAGCAGTCTTCACGTCAGCACTTCCTTCCGGCCAGTTTCAAGCATAAAAAAAGGCCGCCAATGGCGGCCTTTGAATTACTCAGCTGTTGGCTCCGCAGGTTTGGTGATGGCCACGGTCTCACCCGCATCGCCCACCTTGAACCGCGCAAAGCGCCGGACAGAAATGTTCTCGCCCAGCTTGCCGATCTTGGTCGCGATCAGCTGTGAGATAGAAACGGTTTGGTCCTTGATGAAAGGCTGCTCAAGCAGACAGACTTCTTCATAGAACTTTTCCATTTTGCCTGTCACCATCTTTTCCGCGATATTGGCCGGCTTGCCGCTGGCGATCGCCTGGGCGCGGAAAATTTCTTTCTCGCGCTCGAAGGCTTCAGGCGTGACGTCTTCCTTGCGGACAAACTTCGGATCGCTGGCCGCGATGTGCATGGCGATATCGTGAACCAGCTCTTTGAAGTCATCGGTGCGGGCGACGAAGTCGCTCTCGCAGTTGATTTCAAGCAACACGCCAATTTTGCCGCCGGCATGAATGTAGCTGGCGACAGCGCCTTCGCTGGTGGCGCGGCCGGCTTTGCGTTCGGCGATGGTTGTGCCGCGCTTGCGTAGCACGACGACTGCTTCTTCAATGTCGCCTTTCGCCTCGGTGAGCGCCTTCTTGCAATCCATCATGGGTGCCCCGGTTTTATCGCGGAGCTCTTTCACTCTTGCAGCAGAAATATTGGTCTCAGTCATTGTGCTCATAACTTATTTTCTAGTTTCGGGATTTCCGGTTTTGCGAAAGTCTGCACTGGAAACTTGAAACTGGTTGTACGCAAAATTTGACCCGCGCCGGACGACCCGCGCGGGCCTGTTTCCTTCGATAAAAACGTTGCGGGGCAACGTGTTTAGAGAGCCTGGGTCTCCACCTGCGGAGTTTCGCTGGGCTCTTCATCCGCAGCCGCTGCCGGTTGTTTGCGAACGCCGCCACCCAGCACGTCTTCCATGCTGATTTCTTCGCTGCTGGCGTCGCCTTCAGTACCGGCGCTGTCAACCGCGCCTTCCGCTGGAGCTTCGGTCGCAGCCGCTTCCGCCTGGGCCGCGCGCGCCGTCATGTCCGCGATCTGCTTGTCGCTCATCATCTGCCCGCCTTCGGCAGCCGAGTCGGCGATTTTCGAGGCGAACAGGCGAATCGCACGCAAAGCGTCGTCGTTGCCAGGGATCACGTAATCCACTTCTGTCGGATCGCAATTGGTATCGACCACCGCTACCACGGGGATGCCCAGCTTGCGGGCTTCACGGACCGCGATCTGCTCTTTATTAGAGTCGATCACGAAAAGCGTGTCCGGCAGACGGGTCATGTTCTTGATCCCGGCCAGGTTGGCTTCGAGGTGCTTGCGCTCACGCTCCAGCTTGATGACTTCTTTTTTCGGCAGCAGCTCGTAGCGGCCATCCGTGGCCATCTCGTCGAGTTCTTTCAGCCGCTTCACGGACTTCTGCACCGTGACCCAATTGGTCAGCAGGCCGCCCAGCCAGCGCTGATTTACGTAGTACATGTTGCAGCGCTTCGCCTCTTCGGCGATCGCGTCCTGTGCCTGGCGCTTGGTCCCCACGAACAGCACAATTTTGCCGTCGGCGGCCAGGTCCTGGACGAACTTCGACGCCTCTTTGAACATCTTCAGCGTCTTCTGTAAGTCGATGATGTAAATTCCGTTGCGCTCTCCGAAGATGTATTCCTTCATCCTGGGATTCCAGCGCTTGGTCTGATGCCCGAAGTGAACACCCGCTTCGAGCAACTCCTTCATGGTGATATTAGCCAAATAACCTCCTCGTTAAGTCTGCATCCACCGAGGCCTGAATTTCAACCTCTTTGGATTGCCATTCCCGTCCCCATGCCAAGGGCAAGGGAAGAATTGAACACCAAAAAATCTGTCGTTGGTTTCGAGTTTCCAGCTTCGCGAAACACGAAACTGGAAACCTGAAACTCGAATTTAGCGCTTGCTGTATTGGAACCGCTTGCGGGCGCCCTTCTGCCCATACTTCTTGCGTTCCTTGGAGCGCGCATCGCGGCTGACCAGACCTTCGCCTTTCAGCTTCTTGCGCAGCTCGATGTTGAAAATCATCAAGGCGCGGGCAATGCCCAGTTTCACAGCATCAGCCTGGCCGTTAACTCCGCCACCGTCGACGCGCACCGTCACATTGAACGATGCCGCCGTCTCGGTCGAG
This sequence comes from Terriglobales bacterium, assembly GCA_036271375.1. GTDB lineage: Bacteria > Acidobacteriota > Terriglobia > Terriglobales > Acidobacteriaceae > DATBAT01. Next base: position 589 of record DATBAT010000129.1, on the reverse strand, counting down.
AGCAAAGGCTGCTTGGCGCTGTTGCGTTGCGAAGGGGTGACGAAATATTCCTCGAAGGGACGGCCGTTGACCTTGAAATCGCCGCTGCCCGGACGAAGATACACACGGGCGATCGCGCGCTTGCGGCGTCCCGTTCCGTAATATTGAACCAAATCAGCCATTCAGAATCGTCCTTTGATATTTCTGTAGAGCCGTAGCTGGGCTACGTCTTGCAATTCCCTACGCTAAAGCGAGATCTACCGGCTTCTGCGCCTGATGGGGATGCTTGTCCCCGCGATAAACATTCAGCTTGGTGATCATCTGTTTGCCCAGTTTGCTCTTGGGCAGCATGCGTTCGACCGCGGCTTCGATGATCGCTTCCGGTTTGCGCACGCTGAGCTTTTTGAATTCTTCTGTCCGTAATCCACCCGGATACCCGGTGTAGCGCTGATAAACCTTTTGTTCGGCTTTCATGCCGGTGGTGCGGATCTTCTCCGCGTTGATGACGACAACATGATCGCCGGTATCCAGAAACGTCGTATAGCGTGGATTCTCTTTGCCCATCAGAATAAGGGCGACGCGCGACGCCAGACGCCCCAGCGTCTGATCG
>DATBAT010000128.1:0-3223 GCA_036271375.1 Terriglobales bacterium | reverse complement strand
TTCGACGCCGGGAAATTCGCGTGGCAACTTCTGACGCAGGGTGTGAACGTAATCGGCGGTCGGATGGTGGTCTTCTTTCAGCGACACCAGAATTTCTGCATCGGATGTTCCAATAGTGCCGCCATTGCTATAGGACAAATTGATGCCGCTATAGGGCAACCCAATATTGTCGAGCACGGTGACAATCTCTTCCTTAGGAACATTGCGGCGGATTTCTTGTTCCACCAGATCAACCAGCCGCGCCGTCTCTTCGATTCTTAAACCCGCACGGCCCCGCACGTGGAGCCGGAATTGTCCGGCATCGACCGAGGGAAAAAAATCGCGGCCTAGGAAAAATACAAGTCCTCCGGAGAGAATGCAGAAGCCGAGGAACACGGTCACGAAGACCTTGCGGTGTTCCATAACGCGCTCGAGCATGCCGCTGTACCCTTGGCGCATGCGCTCGAAGCCACGTTCGAACCCGGCTTGGAATCTACCGAAGACATTCGAAGGCTCTTTGTGCGAGTCGGCTTCATGCCCCTTCAACAGGTACATGACCAGCGTCGGGATCAGCGTTCGCGAAAGCAGATAAGACGCCATCATGGCGAATACCACCGCTTCCGCCAGCGGAACAAAGAGGTAGCGCGCCACGCCGGTGAGAAAGAACATCGGCACAAAGACGATACAAATTGCCAGCGTCGAAACCAGCGCCGGAACGGCGATCTGCTGCGCGCCATCCAGGATGGCTTGCTTCAGTTCCTTCCCCATTCCAAGGTTGCGCTCGATGTTTTCGATCTCCACCGTCGCATCATCGACCAATATGCCGACGGCGAGTGCCAGACCTCCCAGGGTCATGATGTTGAACGTCTCACCCAGAGCGCTGAGCACGATCACCGAAGTCAGAATCGAGAGAGGAATCGAAATGGCAATAATCAGCGTACTGCGCCAGTTGCCAAGGAACAGCAGAATCATCGCGGCCGTGAGGCAGGCGGCAGTCAATGCTTCCCGCACCACGCCTTTGATTGCCGCGCGGACAAATATCGACTGGTCGAACAGCAGTTTGATGTCAAGGTCTTGCGGCAAGGTGGCGGCGACGCGCGGCAGCATTTCCTTGATGTTCTTGACGATATCGATGGTCGAGGCCTTACCGTTCTTCATCACGCTCAGGAGCGTGCCGCGAATGCCGTCTTGCCTCACCACATTTGTCTGCGGTGAGAAGCCGTCGCGAACGTGTGCGACGTCGCGAATATAGATGGTAGTTCCGTTAACAGTCCTTATCGGGAGATCGTTGATCTCCGCCACGGTGTTGGGACTCGAATTGAGTTCGACCTGATACTCCAATTCGCCAAACTTTGCCGTGCCCGACGGCAGAATTAAATTCTGGGCGCTGATTGCGTTGACCACATCCACGGAAGAAAGATGCTTGGCTTGCAGCGCCGGCGAATCGATGTCAACGGATACCACGCGCGATTTGCCGCCAAACGGATACGGAATTGCCGCGCCTTGCACCGTGATCAGCTGCGTGCGCAGAAAATTCAACGCGACGTCATTCAATTGCTGCTCGGGCATCGTCTTACTGTTCAGGCCCACTTGCAGAATTGGCACGCTGGAAGCCGAATATTGAATGACCAGCGGCGGCGTAGTGCCAGCGGGCAGTTGCCGGATGATGGTTTGTGAAATCGCGGTGACTTGCGCGAGCGCTGTCTGGATGTTGGCCTGTGGCCGGAAAAAGACCTTTACTACCGCGACGCCGCTCAGCGACTGAGAGTCGATGTGGTCGATGTCGTTGACCAGTGTGGTCAATCCGCGCTCGGTCATCGACGTGATATGGTCCGCCATGTCTTTTGGCGACAGGCCGGAATAATTCCACACAATGCTTATGACAGGAATATCGATGTCGGGGAAAATGTCGGTCGCGGTGCGGAGGATGACAACCGGACTAAGAATCAGTATCAGCAGTGCCATCACGATGAAGGTGTATGGTCTGCGCAGTGCGAGAGCAACAATCCACATGAATAAGCCTTAGCCTGGTCCTCTGCTTGTTAGCCGCTTTTTTACCAGCTAAATAGATGATCAAATGGCCCCGGCGGATGTAATTTTGCAGCCCGCGCCGGTAAATCGAAGGAACAACAAGAATATTGTACTCGCCGCATATCGTAGCGCTCCCCGTTCGCGCCAAATCATTACAAAATGTTACAAAACGCGTACTATGTTGGGGCATTTCGAGGAGTGAATTCATGGATCGTAGAAGCTTTTTAGGGACCGTGACTGCCGCCGGAATTCTGGCCAATCGCTTAGCTTTCGCCGCCGAAAAGAAGATCGAAAAAGTTGGCCTGCAGCTCTACACCGTGCGTGACCAGATGAAAGCGGACTTCACCGGGACCCTCGCGAAGGTCGCGAAGATCGGCTATCGCGAAATGGAATTCGCCGGTTACTTCGATAACTCGCCCCAAGAGGTGAGAAGGTTACTCGATGAGAATGGTTTAACCGCACCCTCGGCACACATCGAATACGATCACATCGTCAATAAAACTTCGGAGGTCATTGAGGCCTCAAAGGTGGTCGGGCACACTTACGTGGTCTGCCCTCATCTCTCGGAAGAAATGCGCAGCGACGCTGCGGCCTGGAAGAAAATTGCGCAAGCTCTGACCAAAGCCGGGGCCGAAACTAAGAAAGCAGGAATCCAACTCGCCTATCACAATCACAATTTCGAATTCAAAATGTTCGACGGCAAATCCGGATACGACATTCTGCTCGAAGAATCCGATCCGAAATTAGTAAAAATGGAAATGGATCTCTACTGGACCACCAAAGCGGGTGCCGACCCGCTGAAATATTTCGCCAAGTATCCCGGGCGCTTCCCGCTGGTGCACGTCAAAGATATGGACAAGGCCGGCGACTTCGCCGAAGTTGGCAGCGGCACCATCGACTGGAAGCCAATATTTGCCAAAGCGCAAGAGGCAGGCATCAAGCACTACTTCGTCGAGCAGGACCAGTCGAAGGATCCGTTCGCCAGCATCAAGGCAAGTTTCGACTACCTGCATGACTTGCGTTTCGCTGGGTAAGCAACGTTGGCGGTGCGTGTGGAATCGAAGCTGGGCTCACCTTGAGGAGATTCATGCGCCGCTACATCATCGCTCTGTTGCCTCTTCTGTTCATCGGCTGCAAACACCAGGAGAAGATGGACGAAAGCCGGCTCAAAGTCCCGGCCGGATTCTCCATCGACATCTTCGCCCAGGCGCCA
>DATBAT010000127.1:0-3523 GCA_036271375.1 Terriglobales bacterium | reverse complement strand
CCGGAAGACGTGAAGCAGGGAGTCATCGCCTATAAAATTGCCGCCCACGCCGCCGACGTCGCCCGCCATCGCCCCGGCGTCCGTGATCGCGATGACGCCCTCAGCTACGCCCGCTACACCTTCGACTGGGAAAAGCAGTTTGCGCTCTCACTCGACCCGCAGACCGCGCGCAGCATGCACGATGAAACGCTGCCCGGCGGCGACTACTACAAGGCTGCGTTCTGCAGCATGTGCGGCCCGAAATTCTGCTCCATGAACTACTCGTCTAAAATCGACGACTACAACAAAGCGGTGCATGGCGTGGAGAAGAAAGACTATTCGGAGCTGGTGGAGAAGCTGGTGTCGATCAAGTAGCTCCCGATCAATTCAGCTTTAACCAACACAGATTCAGAGTGTGGGGCCGGGCTTCCAAGCCCGGTCTGTTTGTTAGCGGTGGCCATCAGCTCGCGACAGCGGTTATCCACGGACGTGGAAGCGAAGGAAGCCAATCCCCACGCGCATGTTGCGAATCCAGTGGTTGGGAATAGTAATCGCCAGCGTCAGCCCGAACATGGCGTGCGCGACAGCGATGGGATAGATGTTCCGCCAGCGGCGAAAGACTTCGACGAAGAAGATCCCGCCGACAAACGTTGCCGGCACCAGCACCGGATTCGGAATGTGCATCAGCGAAAACAGCAGCGCCGTAACCACTACGGCAATCGTGGTATCCCCCAGCAGCGACTCGAATCGTTTGTAGAAAAACGAATTCAGGATGAACTGCTGCTCCAGCGCCCAAACGGCGTAGCCCAACGAGTGCCAATACACAGGATGTGGCCCGTACAGCACGCTGAGCGTTCCAACCTCGTAGGCAATCAGTACGGCCAGTCCGCAGAGCAGGGCCGCGAATGGGATCGTCCATAGCGAGCCTCTTAATCCGTTCCAGCCAAGGCCCAAGTCCCGCGCTCGCGGGTGACTCACCGCCACGCAGACAAGCAGTACAGACAGCGCAATCAGATACCAGAGTGCCTGCTGCCTCCTCGGCGACCAGAGCGCAGCTTCCATCGCCGCCAGCAGCAGCACCATCTGCACGACGCTCCAGATACGATTTTCCGGTACTGATCCATTCCTCTCCACGTTAAGTGAATGTTACAACGGCTTGCCGTCTCTTCCGGGAACCGCAAGTCACAGGCGGCGCATTAAAGATGCCTTCTGGAAACTACCGCCTTCTCGGTTACAATCCGCGTAACTCAACGAGGTGACAGCATGGCGTGCGATCCAGAAATTCTGAAGGGTATCCCCCTGTTTGCTTTGCTTGATCAGGAAGAAGTGGCCGTTCTGGCCGCACAGGTTGAAGTGAAGAAATTTGCGCCGCGGCAGCGCATCTGGAAGATCGGTGAAAACGGCGGCCGTGCTTACGTCATGCTCTCCGGCGCGGTGAAGGTCACCACCGTGGACGAAGACCATCAGGAAGTGCTGGTCGATCAGCCCGCGTGCGGCGAGTTTTTCGGATTCGCGTCCCTGCTCGACGGCACGCCTCACCAGACGGAAGCGTTCGCCGTGGAAGAGAGCGAGTGCGTCGAAGTGGACCGCCACGACATCGAGACGCTACTGACCCGCAAACCCCACGCCGGCCTCGACATGATGGCCGTCCTCGGACGCCAGTTCCATAGCGCGCAGCAGCTCGTCCGACTGCGGGCAGCGCGCAATCCCAACGATCTGATTGAAGAGAAGGAAACCTTCGGCGAAAAGATCGCCGATTCGGTGGCTTCTTTCGGTGGATCATGGAGTTTCATCATCCTCTTCGCGGCGATACTGATCGTTTATTCGTCAATTAACATCGGACTCCGAAACCGCGCGTGGGACCCCTATCCTTTCATTCTGCTGAATTTATTCCTGTCCATGCTCGCAGCCATCCAGGCGCCGGTAATCATGATGAGCCAGAACCGGCAGGACAAGAAAGACCGCCTGCGCAGCGAGCTCGATTTCGACGTGAACCGCCGCGCCCACACGGAAATTCAGGGCCTCGCAAACAAGCTCAATCTGCTCGGCGACAAAATCGGGGATATCGAAGAATTATTGCGTGATCGAGTGGCGCGCTAACACGACGATGCTTTTGCGTGCCATAAATATTTTAATCGCTTCATTGCGTCGCGAATAACAGCAGCAGCTCACCAACCGCGCCAATCGCGTAAAACTGCGTCAAGTTGCGCCTGTGCGGACGCATCCCAACGACACCGCAAAAAGTTGCATCGGAATCATGATGCGTGAAAAGACGGAACAAAAGAAGCTCCTCCCCCCACCGTCCAATTCCGATTCCGTGATGGTCAAGTCGGCGCAGAGTGGCAACATCGAAGCCATGAGCTGGCTTTACGACAAGTATCGTCGCCGGATCTACAACCTGTGCCTGCGCATGTTGCGCGACCAGGCGGATGCCGAAGACCTCACGCAAGACGTATTCGTCCAACTCTTTCGCAAAATCGACACCTTCCGCGGAGAATCGGCATTCAGCACCTGGCTGCATCGATTGGCGGTGAACATGGTGCTGATGAATATTCGCTCGCGCAATTCCAAACGTTACTCACTCATACCCATCGAATCGAGTAACGAGGAAGACGATTCCCTCTACGAGGAACTCGGCAAGGAAGACGAAGGCCTGCGGTCCAGCCTCGATCGCATGACTATCAGTGGCGCGCTCGACAACCTGCCGCCCGGCTATCGCATGGTGTTTCTGCTGCACGACGTCCACGGTTATGAGCATCAGGAAATCGCGGAAATCCTGTCCTGCTCGGTGGGCAATTGCAAATCGCAGTTGCACAAAGCCCGGCTTAAGATGCGGAGATTTATCGAGCGGCAGGCTTCACAACCCGGCGAACGTCATATCTCGATCGCAGCCTGAGTGGCTTTGCGCGAGAAGTGGGTCAGGAAGCTTTCGGACGAAATACAGTCACTGACTCCACGGCGCCAAGAAACGCGCGCGGTCCCTGAAGCGCGTCCACCACAACGGAACTTGCTGGGTGCGGGACGTCACCCAGCAACCCCACTTGCAGCGAGACGATTGGCATCTCCGGCTGTAACCGCTTCGCCAGCTCGACAATCACGTTCACGTCCTGAGACGAGAGCGTGGCGCACAGGATAATTGCGCTGTAACGGGTGTGGTTTAACGCTTCCACTACATGCAAGGGGTTAGTAGAGCGGACCTTATAGCCCGCGGAACGAAGCAATCCAGAGCTAGCCTTACTCAGCTCAGGGTCGTTTCCAATGTAAAGCAGTTGCGATCTAGCGGAAGTGGCAGCCACGAGATGCATTGTCACCTTAGTAGGTGAGATGCCTCTCAGGCGCTCTCTCAATACGTCAACTTGTGCCACAGAATTCGTGCAACATCGTTAGTGATTTTTAAGACTGAGGACTTGATGTAACTCTACCGTTCGCGCGTCACTGATGCCGAGTTTGTCGATGTTCTTTAGCTCTTGCCTTGCCGCGTCGAGAAAATTCATTTTCACCAGCAGCATTTGAGGCGGCGAATCTTTATTTCACCTCGCGCAAG
>DATBAT010000126.1:0-2204 GCA_036271375.1 Terriglobales bacterium | reverse complement strand
AGATCCTTCTTACCCGGCGCGCCGGCATATATTAATGCAAGGGGTTCGGTGCTTTCGGGCCGGGTACCTTCTGCGAACCATTTCTCTTCGCCGGGATCGATCAACGGGGGAACCTCGACGGTGCAACAGCCGCGTTTTCGGAAGTGGGCGCCCAGGTAGGTGCTGATACAAACGACATTTTGTATATATCGGGGTGCAAGGACTCTGAGGCGAAACTCACAATCCCAATATGGGAGCCCAAAGCGGCCATGGGCCAACTGACTTGACGAGTACCATTCCGTGATGTCTGCGACAAGCGGAATCCCTCGCCTCGCGCAGGATTCCCGAACACGCATCATCGAAGTGGCGTATCCCTGGTACAAAAACACTGCTGCCACGTCGCGAGCGTCTTGCGATTCGAGGAACTCGACAGTGCGGCGTCCTCCCCCAAGGTAAAAGCCAGCGCGTTCCGGCAGGGTCAAGTCCCTGGATCGTCTCTCCGCTTGAGGAAAATAAGAGAATGACTGGTAGGCGAATGAGCCATTTGGCTGCAGGTCCTGAGGTCGTCCGTCAGGCTCGCTCCCAGCAAAGATCACTTCATAGCCGGCTGCCCGCAGCGCTTTGCCAATCCCGAGAACACGCGCCGCAGCCGCATCACCATCCGGGAAGAGGAAGTCTCCAACATAAATGATCTTCATCCAGGTGGCCCCCCAGCGACTGCGAAAGGCCGGGGAGATCGGCCAGAAGCCACCGCTTGCCGGATCTGGTGTACGCGCGCACGTTTATTGAAGAAGCGAATGAACATCAGTCAACATTCATGAGGCGCCGCTCGCGGCAACGTAGCACAAATTCCTGCGGAAGTTTTCTCTGACTGTGCCTGCCTCGAATTCACTTATCGCCACTTGCCACGATCGGTCGCCGAGCCGCGCGCGAAGGTCGGCATTGAGACAAAGGGATTGAATCGCGGCTGAAACTTGCTCGACGGAGTCTTTTGGTACCGAGATGCCGGACCCGGAAGTTGCAACCAGATCGCAGGAAGCCAACGTTCCGGGTCCGCAAACCAGAATGGGTTTGGCGGCAGCCAGGTACGCCGAAATTTTCGTGGAGAACGATAATCTGGTTTTCTCGATCATGGCTTTTTCGAAACTCTCAACATGAACCATTACATCGGCCCCCTGCAAAATTGCCGCCACGGCACCCGGCTTGGCCCAGCCCATCACGCGGACACCATCATTCGCGGCCAGTGTCTCTTGGCAGGGCGTTAGATCTTCGGGAAAGCTGTAAATATCCAGTTCACAAGCCACGCCCGCCTTGCGAGCATCGGATACCGCGCGCGCCACCGTAAGCAATGTCTTCTCGCGACCGGGACGCAGTCCTCCGACAAAAACAAGTTTTGCCGGTGAATCTGCAGGCTTCACCGCGGGACGTGGCCGAGTCAGCGGCATTTCGTGCGGATTCGTAAATACAGAGAAAGTTCCTCCGTATCGATCGGTATACTCGTCCGCCATTCGTCTGCTGACAGCGAGTCTCACTGGCGATCGATCAAGGCATCGCTCGAACCAGTACAGAAGACTCGGCCGCAACCACCATCCGAAGAGATCATCCCGGTAAAGCCACGAGATCCAATCGTCCGTGAAGTGTGGCACGATCGGTATTTTTCTCCACTCTGCGACCTTGGTGACTAATCTGAGCATCGCAGCGGAGGCTGTGATTGAGTAAATTACTTCCGGCTGGAACTCTTCAATCCATGCACGTAACTGCAGCGACAGGACACCAGGCAATCGAAGGATGGCCTCTCCAACCGGGGTTCTGATCTCCGCGCTCAACCAACTAAGTGCCCTTTCGCCCTTTGGGCGGGTATCATGATCGAGAAGTTTCTCGGAGTCAAGAGTTGCTTCTTGCGGGGTCTCGATCGCCAAACGCCTGTCGGGGCCGGGACCAAACATGGCTTTCAGAACATCCGTCTTGTTGAGTTGCCAGTTGTGCTCGCAGACATCGAAGCCTGGCTTAAGGTGGACATAGATAATTTGCCGAAGGCATTCTTTTGGCCAGCCCTGGAACAGCGTGGATTTTAGTATTCCGGTGTTGTGAAGGCGATTGAATGGGACCCCGTCGATCACGAGCACTCTGGGGTAAGAATTCATTAAACCGCAATACCGAGAACTCGGTCCGTAAAGATCAGACCGCTGTTTCGGAAAATCTGTTGTTCAATCTTCACGCTGTCG
>DATBAT010000125.1:0-14146 GCA_036271375.1 Terriglobales bacterium | reverse complement strand
GACCCGGGCCAGACCCGTGATTACACCAGCAGCCGCGGCCCCTCCCCATTCCTCGTACATGCCAAAGGCCGCATAGGCGCTCAGTTCAAAGAACGATCCTGGATCGACGAGAAGATTTATCCGCTCCCGCGCGGTAAGTCTGCCCTTGTTGTGTTGGCTCTCGATCGCTTTGGCGCCGCCGCCTTCGCGAATGAGTTCTTCCTCGTTGCGCACCTGCGAAACCAGGTCGGCAAGGAACCGCATGTTGGCTTCAAATCGCGCGGTGGTGGGATCGACGCGGCTCTCGATCACCGGGGACGCGGTCGGCGGCGTGGGGTCGTTACGGTCAGCCATAAATGAACGGGAACCGCTTTAACCTATACCAGTCATCGGCAACAAGCTAGTGGCGGCAATTGGAACAGTATCCGCCGATTTCGAGACGGGCGACCACGATATGGAAGCGGCAGTCGCGTTCCATTTGTTCTTTCAGCGATTCGAAAATTTCGCTGACGAACTCGGTGATCTTGCCACAGCGCAGGCATGCCATATGAATGTGGTCGCGGCCCAGCTTGCGTTCGTAGTAGTGACCTTCGCCGTTGATGTGCATCAAGTCGAGTTCGTCGATCATGCCCTGACGCTTTAGCAGGTGAAGAGTGCGATAGACGGTGCTGCGGTCGACAGAAGAGTCGATCGCTTTGGCCTTACGTAAAATCTGAGTGGCGTCGAGGTGCTTGCGCGCGGTTTCGATCACGGTGAGGATGGCCCGCCGTTGCTGGGTCATGCGGATGCCGCGTTGCGTAAGCTGGGCTTGCAGGCGGCCGGGAATTTCAGTTTGAGGCAAGGGCATTTGCCGCTCTCCTGTTGCAAGTAATCGCAAACGTGTTGCGACGAATTCTCAACTGGCGCGTTGACAGAGAACCTGCCGAAAATTTAAATTTAATTGTACCTTGTTGCGACCGGGTTGCAACAAGAAAAGGGCCATGGACAAATCACATCAGCACTCGCCTGTCTCCGACCAAGATTCGAGCAAGATTCGCTGTGTCTCTTGCCCCTGTGGGCACGTTTGCCTGCGCTGGCACAAGTCGCTGCTGCTGCACTTCGATCGGGGCGAGGTTAGTTGCGCTCTGGAGTGCTTGCGTGACGTGCTCAAGGGGCAGGGCTGCGGTTTTTCGCTGGGACAGGGCGCGTTTTCTGCCTGCCGTGCCGCCGATGGCTACTACTACCTGCTGTGCCAGAGCCATGTGGTCCTGCGTTTGTCGCAGGAGGAAGCGCACACATTGCAGACCGAACTATCGTCGGCGTGGGCAAAATTGGAGTCGGTTCCGCAGCAGATGGTTCGTCACATTATGTAAATCGCCGCATGGCCTCGGCCACTGGATCTTCTACTACCGATTCCACCAATCGCAGGCCCAGCGCTTCGTCCGCCGAGATTCTTTCTGCGGCCGTCAGAAGTTGCAACGTCTTCGCCTTTCCGATCAGGCGCGACAAGCGCTGCGTGCCTCCCCAACCTGTGAGTAATCCTAGAGCCGCGCCGCGATGGCCAAAGACCGCACCGGACGCCGCAATGCGGTGATTGCATGCCGGCGCCAGGTCGAGGCCGCCTCCCATGCAAAATCCCGAGACGGCCGCGAAGACCGGGGCAGGGAAGGCCTCTATGGCGTTCATCAACGCCTGACCGAGTTTCGCGAACTCGCGCGTCGAAGTCGCGTCCAACGCAGAAATTTCATGCAAATCTGCTCCTGCGGAGAACAAATTTTTGTTTCCCGTGATAATCAGAGGTTGTTTCTGGGTAGCCAATGCCTTGACCGCGGCAAGCAACGCAGCTACGCAACCCCGCGTCAAGCGGTTGCTGCCGTCGGTGGAATGAAGTGACAGAATCCTTACCGATCCTTCATTTCTTGACGTAACGAATGACGAATAGTCCGAAGGGTTATTGCTTGTCGATCCACTCATCGAGACGTTTTCCATCTTCTTGCAGCACGAAGGTGCCTACGCCGAAACACTCCCCAAATATTCTGTGAGATTCCAGGTCGCGAGCGGCCCGGGGAATCCACTGGCGTCCAACTTCGTACTGCGCGGCGGTGAACCACTGCTGCGGCAGAACTTCAACCAGGCCCGCGTGTGGATAAAGAACGTAAATCGCGAACGCGGGATCGTTGATGCCATCGGTTTTGTAAGCAGTGGGAATGATTAACTCTTGCAGAGTTTGCATCTCTGGCGGAACTTCGATCTTGTGCGTCCCCGCAGGTAGGAATGTAGGCACTTCAAACTCCGCGATGGGCGGTGTCGCAGCGTAGATGCGCTCCGGCGAAGGTTTAAACCATCCCGCGATCTCTGAGAAGTCAAAAGCTTTTAGATCATCGGGATCGAAACACAGCACGCGAATAGCGGGACCTTCAGGACACCACACGCCCAGATAAAACGGATCGATAAAAAATGCTCGGCAATACGTGTTCAACGCGAGGCGTGGTTTGTTCGGCTCCTGCTCGAGCCCGAGTGAAACCAGATAGCCGAGAGAGCCCTCGCTGCCGTGGTGGGTCCAGGTGAAGCGCTGTCCGGCTTTCGACACGAAAGGCTGGAAAGTTTTCCAGTACCACGGCGAAGGGCCGATGGTGCGTTGAAGCTGCTGCCGAAGAATTGCAGGGTTGGGAATCGCCATGGGTGGCTAAACAGCGGGAACGTTTTTTACGTTGGCTCGGATGTAGGTGACGATGTCATCCATCGAAGTGCCGGGTTGGAAGATCGCTCCTACGCCAATTTTCTTAAGAGCGTTCACGTCCTGGTCGGGAATGATGCCGCCAACTACCACCAGAACGTCATCCATTTTATTTTGCTTCAGCAAATCCATCACACGAGGGACGATTGCATTGTGCGCGCCGGAGAGAATCGACAAACCTACGACATTCACGTCTTCCTGTAGCGCCGCAGATACGATCATTTCCGGAGTTTGCCGCAGGCCGGTGTAGATCACTTCCATCCCGGCATCGCGCAGGGCGCGGGCAATCACTTTCGCGCCACGATCATGGCCGTCCAAGCCTGGTTTTGCCACCAGTACCCGGATTTTTGCCTCAGTTGCCACGCGTTCATTTAATCACAGGTACGGGGAATGAAGAAGTTACGATCAGGATTTGATGTCGAGGCTGCGCCACAAATACCAGGAGGCCACGCTGCGATAGGGCTGCCACGATTTGGCGATCTTTTCCATCTGCTTCGGATCCGGCATCTTACGCTTTTTGTAGAGCTTTTTCATTGCCATACGGACGCCGTAATCCCCGGTGGGCAAAATGTCGGGCCGCTGCAATGTGAACATCAGAAACATGTGGGCCGTCCACACTCCGACGCCTTTCACCTGCGTTAGATGGGTGATGACTTCGTCGTCGGTCAACTCATGCAGTCGGCTGAAGTCGAGGTCTCGGCGGTTGGCCCGCTCCGCCATGTCGCGCAGGTAACTGGTCTTCTGCTTGGAGAGTCCAGCCGAACGCATCTGCTCGTCGCTTAGCTTCAAGATTCCTTTGGCGGTCAGTGGCTCCCCTGCCAATGCCGCGAAGCGTTTGAAGATGCTGACCGCTGCCTTTCCGTTCAGCTGCTGATAGATAATCGCTTCGGCCAGGCTATGGAATTCGGGCGACCCAAACTGCATGCGGCAAGGGCCTACTTTTTCCAGGATGGCGGCGAGGACCGGGTCAGCCGCCTTCAGATGATTGACGGCTTTTCGGAATTGCGAAGATGGCGCTGGCTTGGGCATGGGAACTCTGATCTGATCTGGCAAAGTATAAACTCAAGCTTGAGGTCCCATTGAAAACCTGGCGCAGAAGTTCACTTCCCACATTTGGATTTTCGGCATTTCTGTTTTTGGCCACGGGACTATGGGGCCAGACTGCGCCACCTCCGCCCACTCAGAGTGACCAGGCGACCGTCACCGAAGAGCACAAGGTCACGCCGCAGGAAGCCAAAGAGCTTTTCCGTTCCATCGACGAGATCCTGAAATTTTCCAGTGAAGACACCGGGCTGCCTATTAAACACAAGGTCAAGAGGAAGCTCATCAGCCGGGACGAAGTCGTCGCTTACCTCACCAAGCACATGTCAGACGACGAGGACGCGCAACGACTTCGGCGTTCAGAGCTGGTACTAAAGAAATTTGGCCTTTTACCGCGTGGGTTTGATCTACAGAAATTCCTCGTCGCTCTGTTGCGCGAGCAGGTGGCCGGATTCTATGAACCGAAAAGCAAGACGGTGAACTTGCTCGATTGGGTGGATGTCGAGCAACAAAAGCCAGTACTCGCCCATGAATTGACCCATGCCTTGCAGGACCAGTCGTTCGGGCTGGAAAAGTGGATGAAAGATCAAGACCTCACCACCAAGAAAGATCCAACCGCGACCGATATCGAAGCCGACGAAATCAGCACCGCCCGGCAGGCGGTAGTGGAGGGGCAGGCAATGGTGACGCTGATCGATTACACGCTGGCGCCGATGAACAAGTCGCTGTTGAATTCTCCGGAAGTCGCCGAAGCCCTGAAGCAGGGGATGCTGGTGGGGACCTCGGATTCGATCGAGTTCCACAATGCCCCGATCTTTCTGAAGGAAGCGCTGACTTTCCCATATCGCTATGGCCTGGATTTTGAAGCCGCTCTGATGAAGGTGAGCAAGCAAAAAGCGTTCACCGATGTTTTCAAGGATCCGCCCAAAACCACAAGGCAGATCATGGAGCCGGAAACTTATCTTTCCGGAGAGCGCATTGAACCCATGAAGCTGCCGGATTTTGCGGCGGTCTTCAAGGACTACGAACGCTTCGACATTGGCGCGATGGGCGAGTTCGACGTGGCGATTCTGGTGGATCAATACGCGGGAGTCGAGGCGTCGCATCGCATGTATCCGCATTGGCGTGGAGGCTATTACTACGCCGCGAAACGGAAAGACGACGCGAATGCGCCGCTGGGACTGTTCTATGCTTCGCGCTGGTCGGACTCCGAAAACGCGGAAAAGTTCGCGGCGATCTATGCGCAGTCGCTGGCCAAGCGCTACTCGCGCGCCCGCGAGGCCGTGGCCGATGACGCTAGACCGGTCGAGTTGGAGAAAATTGAGAGTCTGCCGGGGACGCACACATTCCTCACCGAAGAGGGGCCAGTAGTGATTTCAACTTCGGGCGATACGGTATTGGTCAGCGAGAGTTTGGATCCGAAGGTGACGGAAGAGTTGGAACGGGTAGTGCTGCCGAGGAAGGTCGATTAGTGCTCTTCCCGGCGAAGTTGTTCCACCTCGCCCTTGTATAATCACGTTTCGCGATTTGCCGATAAACATCTGAGGAGGCTTCTTGTCGCAAGCGGATATTGGAATCATTGGCGGTAGTGGGCTTTACTCCATGCCCGGACTGACCGACATTCAGGAAACCACGGTAAAAACGCCCTTTGGAGAACCTTCCGACGTTTATGTTCTGGGCAAACTGGAGGGCAGGAAGGTCGCGTTCCTGGCGCGTCACGGCCGCGGCCACCGCATTCTTCCCTCGGAACTCAACTTCCGCGCGAACATTCACGGCTTCAAACAACTGGGTGTCCAACGAATTCTTTCTGTCTCCGCCGTGGGTTCGCTGAAAGAAGAACATAAGCCGTTGGAGTTCGTTATCCCGGATCAGTTCTTCGATCGTACCCGCCATCGCATCGACACATTCTTCGGCGAAGGCATGGTCGCTCACGTATCGTTTGCCGATCCGATTTGCGGGGAGTTGGCTAAGGTCCTCGAAGGCGCATGCAAGAAAGCTGGAGTCGTTGGCAAGCGTGGAGGCACTTACGTCTGCATGGAAGGCCCACAGTTTTCGACGAAGGCCGAGTCCAACGTCTACCGCGGCTGGAAGATGGACGTGATCGGCATGACCAACCTGCAAGAGGCCAAGCTGGCGCGCGAAGCCGAGCTTTGTTATGTGACCGTCGCCATGGTGACGGACTACGACTGCTGGCATCCCGACCACGATTCGGTGACGGTTGATCAGGTGGTCTCGGTGCTGCTGAAAAACGCCGACAACGCAACCAAAGTAGTGAAAGAGGTGGTTGCTGCAATGCCCAGTACACGCGGATGCAAATGCGGATCGGCGCTGGCTCATGCTCTGCTGACTGACAAAGCGATCGTTCCCGAAGCTACGCGCGAGAAACTGAAGCTGATCGTCGGGAAATACTGGGAGAAGAAGTAACTGATGAGCATCCTCGCCGTGGGTTCGGTCGCGTTCGACAACATCACCACCCCGTCAGGTAAGCGGGAGAACGTGTTGGGTGGTTCGGTTACGCACTTCGCCATGTCCGCCAGCTTTTTCACCGACGTCCGTGTGGTTGGTGTCGTAGGCGACGACTTCAAGCCGGAACACGAAAATGTCTTGAAGAAGCGCGGCATTGATACTCGAGGCATTGAGCACGTAAAGGGCAAGACGTTTCGCTGGGGCGGCCAATATCTCGAAAACCTCAACGAAGCGAAAACTGATTTCACTGAGTTGAACGTCTTCGAACATTTCAAACCCAGAATCCCCGCCGAGTATCGCGACTCAAAATTCCTTTTCCTGGCAAACATCCATCCCAGCTTGCAGACAATGGTTCGTCAAGAGATGAAGGACGCCAAGCTCACTGGCGGCGACACCATGAATTTCTGGATTCAGGGAGCCAGGGCAGAACTGATCGAAACCCTAAGGTTGGTCAACATCCTGCTGATCAATGACGGCGAGGCCAAAATGCTGGCTGGCGAAACCAACCTGTTGCGCGCCTCGCAAAAAGTATTGGCCATGGGGCCGCAGGCACTCGTGATCAAGCACGGGGAGTACGGCGCGACGATTTTCTTCCGCGAAGGCGCCTTCGGCATCGGCAGGCATCCCTTTCGCGCGCCGGCGCTGCCAATTGAGCAGGTAAAAGATCCGACCGGCGCGGGCGACTGCTTCGCCGGCGGTTTCATGGGCTACATCGCCTCGCAGGAAGAAATCAACCGCGAAGTTATTAAGCGCGCCCTCTTTTACGGCGGTGTGATGGGATCGTTCGCAGTCGAAGAGTTCGGTTCAGAACGCCTGCACACTTTGACTCGGGAAGAAATTGAAGAGCGCTTCGAAATCTTCCGCGAACTCACCCACCTGGAATAATGGCCAACCGCGGCTGGGAGCGCGAACCTACTCTGGTGGCGCAAATTGCCGCCTGCGTTTCAGTAGCTGCTTTCCTTTACTGTCTTCGTAACAATCAAATTCTGCTGTATGGCGATGCGGTCGCGCACATCAACATTGCGCGCCGAATTTTCGACTCCCGCACGCCTGGGCTTTTGCAACTGGGAACAGTATGGTTACCGTTACCGCATCTGCTAATGGCCCCATTTCTGGTTTGGGATTGGCTCTGGCAGACTGGCATCGGCGGATCGATTCCTTCGCTATTCGCGTTCGTCGCGGGAGCGGTAGGCATATTTCGGCTAGTACGCGGCCAGGACAAAGCGCTCACGACGCGAATCGCCGCATGGATCGCCGTAGGAATTTTCGTCGCTAATCCCAACCTGATCTATTTGCAATCGACGGCGATGACTGAACCGTTGTATTTGGCGTTTTTCATCTGGACAGTGGTCTTCTTCAGCGAATTTATTCGCGGAGAGCGCAAAGCCCTTCTCAAGTGCGGATGGTGTCTCGCTGCCGCGTCGTTGACTCGCTATGACGGATGGTTTCTGGTGGCCGTAACATCCCTGGCAGTTTTGCTGACCTTTAGAAATCGCGCGTCAGCCAAAACTTTGTTCAAGTTCTTACTGCTTGCTGCGCTTGGTCCGGCATTGTGGTTGGCCTACAACGCGGCGGTCTACAAGAATCCATTGGAGTTCGCCAACGGGCCTTACTCCGCGAAGGCGATTGAGCAGCGGACGACTCCTCCGGGAAGCCCGCCGCATCCCGGTGCCGGAGATTTGAAGATGGCCGCCGACTATTTCGTTAAGGCGGCAGAAATCAATCTCGGAGAAAGCAATTGGCATCGGCTGTGGATTGCGCTGGCAGCTGCAGGCAGCGTTCTATTGCTGGTCTTCGAACGGCAGCGATGGCCGTTGCTGCTGCTGTGGGTGCCCCTGGTGTTTTACGCGCTGTCCATCGGATATGCCGGCGTGCCAATTTTCCTGCCGCCCTGGTGGCCGCACTCCATCTACAACGCGCGCTACGGAATCGAACTGTTACCGGCGGTCGCCGTTCTGACTGCGATGGCGGCAATGGTTGCGCTGCAACGCTTCGAAAAGTCCCGCGAACGAATTGCGATAGTTGTTATCGTGATCGCGTCCGTGGCAGTCAGCTACGCCTCGGTATGGAGGGCGCATCCGATTTCGTTTCGTGAAGGCTGGGTAAATTCGCGTACCAGAATCGCCCTCGAGACTGCTATGGCAAAGAACCTGACCCGTCTCCCAGCGAACGCCACCTTCCTGATGTACCTCGGCGATCACGTGGGCGCGTTGCAGCAAGCCGGCATTCCGTTACAGCGAACAATCAACGAAGGCAATCATCGTACCTGGAAACAGCCGGCCGATCCCGAGGGCTTGTGGGAAAAAGCGCTGCACAATCCGGCAGGATACGCAGATTTCGTAGTTGCCATGGAAGGCGACGCAGTATCGCAAGGTGTCAACCGGCAAAGCTTGGAATCGATTGTTGTGATCCACGTCCAAGGTCAACCCCAGGCCACAATTTATAAAACAAAAAAGAGCCAATGAAACCTCTGCGCCCTCAGCGTCCTCTGCGGTGACGGTTTTTCCCGCAGACTCCGAATGCTAAACTGCACAAATCCCAGCATGACTATCTCTTTCGTAAAAGCCAACGCCTGCGGCAACGACTTCCTAATCATCGACGGAGCCCTTGCCCCCGCTGCCATTGCCGACTTCAGTCGCCGCATCTGCGACCGCCACGCCGGCGTTGGAGCCGACGGAGTCGAATGGCTGTTCCCAGCGCCCGACGCGGATATCCACGCGCGTCTGATCAATACTGACGGATCAGAAGCAGAAATCTCCGGCAACGGCACGCGCTGCGTCGCCGCATATCTATGTTCCGAAAACCCGCGTGAAAAAGTAGTAGTTCGCACCGGCGCTGGGCTGAAAGCCTGCACCCTAACCTCTCATCACGACGCACAATACGAATTTGAAATCGGCATGGGCGAGCCCCAGGTCGAAAGCGAGCTAAAAATAAATGAAATGCTCGGCATCCCGGTCTCGATGGGAAATCCTCACTACGTCATCTTCGTAAAAGAATTCGCCCACGACTGGCAAGCACAGGCGGCCAAGATACAAGGCGATCCTCGTTTCACCGCAGGTGTAAACGTAGAGTTCGTAATCGCCCGCGACAAAGGCAACATAGAAGTCCGCTTCTTCGAGCGCGGAGTAGGCGAAACGCAATCCTCCGGAACTGGCTCATGCGCCTCCGCCGTCGCCGCCATTGCGACCAAGAAAGCCGAGTCCCCGGTGCGAGTGCACACCCAGGGCGGAACTCAAACGGTCCGCTGGGAACAACAAGTCTTCCTCCGCGGCACCGCTCAACTCGTCTGCCGTGGCGAGTTTTTCATTTAACATACCCAGCAGATGCCGCCCACTCCACAAACTATGCGAGTCCGCCCGCCCGCCTTACAGCGCGGAGATGTAATCGGCATCGTTGCGCCCGCCAGCAACATCAACCGCGAAATGCTCGACGCCGGCTGCGAGCAACTGCGCCAACTCGGCTACCAGCCGTTCTACTTTGACTCAATCTTCGAACAGGACCTCTTCTTCGCCGGGAGCGTCGAGCGCCGCGCCCGCGAACTGGAGGAAATGTTCGCCCGAGAAGAAGTCAAAGCAATTCTCTGCGCGCGAGGCGGCTACGGCGCCAACTACCTTCTCCGCGCCCTCGACCTCAAAAAGATTTCCCAGACTCCGAAAATCTTCGTCGGCTACAGTGACATCACCACGCTGCTCACCTGGTTCGCCGACGCCGCCGGCTTCGTCACCTTCCACGGCCCCATGGTCACCAAAGATTTCGCCATCGAAGGCGGAGTCGACTTCGCATCCTTGGAAGCTGCGTTGACCGGCATCCTCGAATGGACGATCACTCAGGCCAAACCCTTGCAGGAAGGATTCGCCCAGGGCCCTCTATACGGCGGTTGCCTCTCCATGCTGGTGGCGTCGCTGGGCACGCCGTTCGAAATCCGCACCGCCGGTACCATCCTCTTTATCGAGGACATCGCCGCCAAGCCCTTCCAAATCGACCGCATGCTGATGCAGATGAAGCTCGCCGGAAAATTCAAGGAAGTCCGCGGCTTTGTCTTTGGCGAAATGATTGACTGCCTGCAACACAAAGACCAACCCTACGCTCTCGAAGAAGTCATCATGAGGATCATAGGTGACTTAGGTGTACCCGTAGCCTACGGAATGCGCTCCGGCCACGTTTCCTCGGGTAATATCACATTACCGATCGGGGTCCGGGCCGAGCTGGCCGTCAGCGGTGGCGACGTAAAGCTCAAATTCGTCGAACCGGCCACGACGCCAGTTAACCGATGAGCGAAAAACACATTCACTTGATTGGAATTTGTGGCACCGCCATGGCTTCTCTGGCTGGAATGCTGCAGCAACGCGGATTCCGTGTGACCGGATCCGACGCAGCCGCTTATCCGCCGATGTCCGATTTTTTGACATCTCTGAATATTCCGGTTCACCAGCCTTTTGCCGCGGCAAACCTTGATCCTCGTCCCGATCTCATCGTCGTTGGCAACGCCATCTCGCGCGGGAATGTCGAATTAGAGCGCGTGCTGGACGAGCGCATTCCATTCTGCTCGCTGCCGCAGATTCTGCACGATGAGTTTTTGGTCGGCAAAGAAGTATTGGTAGTCGCAGGTACTCATGGCAAGACCACGACCACATCGATGCTTGCGTGGATATTCGAAAGCGCAGGACTGCAGCCATCTTTTCTAATCGGCGGGATAGCGGAAAATTTTGGTAGTAGTTTTCAACTGGGCAAGGGAAAGCACTTCATCCTCGAAGGCGACGAGTACGATACCGCCTTCTTCGATAAGGGCCCGAAATTCCTGCACTACTTTCCTGACAGCGTAATCCTGACATCGGTCGAATTCGATCATGCGGACATCTATAAAGACCTCGACGCGGTAGAGACTTCTTTCAAACGGTTGGTGAACCTGGTTCCGCGTCGTGGCCGCATTATCGCCTTCGACAGCGGCGAGAGTGTGGAGAAGTGTATTGTGAAGGCCTTCTGTCCAGTCGAACGATACGGCAGCGCCAAAGCCGACTGGCAGGTTGCCAACCTGAAGCTCGAACCCACCCGCACCACCTGGTCGATTGTGCGCCGAGGCGAGCCGTGGGGTGATTTTGAGTTCGAACTCGGTGGCGAGTACAACGTCTGGAATGCCACCGCAGCCGCGGCTTTAGCAGCCTCCTGCGGCATTCCGAAAGATGCAATCACTTCTGCGTTGAAAAGCTTCAAAAGCGTGAAGCGCCGATTGCAAGTGCGGGCGCTGGTAAACGGCATCACCATCATCGAAGACTTCGCCCATCACCCAACCGCAATTGCCGGCACCCTCAAAGCATTGCGCTCCCGCTACCCCGGTGGCCGTCTCTGGACGATTCTCGAACCGCGCTCGAACACGCTTCGTCGCAACATTCTGCAAAAGGATCTCGCGAAAAGCTTGGCGTTGGCCGACGAAGCAGTCATCGCCCAGGTTTTCAAGTCGGAAGCCATCCCGGAAGCCGAGCGTCTCGACGTCGACTTGCTTACCGCAGACATCAAGAAACATGGCGGACGCGCGCGTTTCGCCCCCGACGCCGACGGCATCATAAAACTCGCCGCGCCCGAAATGCGCAGCGGCGACGTGGTCGCCATTCTCTCCAACGGCGGATTCGATGGGATTTATGAGAAACTGCCTCAGCGACTAAAGGCCAACTGCGGAGCCGCAAAAGCCTAAGCCGCAAAAACATTTACGGGAGCAGGGATTGACTCAGAACTGCGGTGGGTGGGTGGTTGCAGTCCTGACCCTTGCTTTTGCCTCGGCTACTGCGCAAACGCCGCCAACCGTTCACTACACGGTTTCTCTGGCGAACCCCGCAAATCATCTTGTACACGTAACCATCGATCTTGCTCCCGGCGCCGACGAACGCGAACTGCAACTTCCGGTTTGGACTTCGCTCTATCAAGTTCGTGACTTCTCGCAAAATATCGACTGGGTAAAAGCCAGCACACCCTCAGGCCAACCGCTGGCACTGCGAAAACTGAACAAGAGTCTTTGGCGAGTTTCCGGCGCCGCTAGCGGCGTACAAATCAAATACGAAATTCTTGCCGACCTTGGTTCGCCCTACGACGCCCAGTTGAACGATCACCACGCCTTCTTTCACTGGGCGGAAATTCTGATGTATCCGGTCGCTGAGAGAAATTCTCCATTGGAAGTGAAGTTTACCGATGTCCCCACCGATTGGAAAATGGCAACGGCGCTGGAAGGCTCGCTAATAGATGGCATTCGCGCGGCCAATTATGACCGATTGGTAGATTCCCCCGTTGAACTCAGCAAGTTCGACGAAGCCGACTTCGACGAAGGCGGAGGACACTATCGTGTCATCGTCGATGCTGACCCGGCTGACTACAACATGCAGAAGATCGTTCCCATGCTGCGTAGTATCGTCGCCGCCGAATCCGCGTGGATGAACGACCGTCCCTTCCAGACCTATCTGTTTTTCTACCACTTTCCCAAAGGCCCCGGCGGTGGCGGCATGGAGCACGCTTTCTGCACCGCCATCGATGTCAATGTCCATACGCTGGCGGATAGTCCGCTGGCGTTACCCAGTGTCAGCGCTCATGAATTCTTCCATCTGTGGAACGTGAAGCGCATCCGTCCGAAATCGCTCGAGCCCATCGACTACACCAAAGAAAACTTCACCACGTCTCTATGGTTCAGCGAAGGATTCACCAGCGCGGTAGAAGATTACGCTTTGCTGAAAGCTGGACTTCTCACCGATAAACAATATTTCGGGCGATTGTCCGGAGCGATTGGAGAACTGGAGCGCCGTCCCGCACACCTCAACCAATCGGCGGAAGAATCCAGCCTTGACGCCTGGTTGGAAAAGTATCCTTACTACCGCACGCCCGACCGCAGCGTTTCGTATTACAACAAAGGTGCATTGCTGGGAGTGATGCTTGATCTTAAAATCCGCGAAGCCACTGAGGGCCACGCGTCGTTGCAGGATCTATTTCAGTCCATGAATCAGGCCTACGCAAAACAGGGCCGCTTCTTCGCCGACACGGAAGCCATAAAACAAACCGCGGAATCGGTCAGCCACGCGGACCTGTCTGAGTTTTTTAAGAAATATGTGCAAGGCACGGATGAAATTCCCTGGGATGATTTTCTGAAAACCGTTGGCATGCAGCTAAAAAAGAAGAGTCTCTCGACTGCTGATTTAGGATTTATCGCAGTGCGAAACTTTAGTGCCTCACCGGCGGTAACGCGATTGGAAACCGAGAGCGCCGCTTATCGCGCGGGGTTGAGCTTGGGCGATTCAATCGTCGAGATCAACGGCCGCGTTGCAAGCAGCGACTTCGATGACAAACTGGCGCAGTTGCGTCCCGGGGAAACGATTCGATTGAAAATTCGCAACCGCACCGGCGAACACGAGCTTCATTGGAAGCTCGACAAGCACGAGGAAGTGGAATTCGAGCTGTCGGAAATTTCCCATGCCAGCAAAGAACAGCGCGCGCAACGTGCCGCCTGGTTAAAAGCGGAGGATATGTCCGGGGACCGCAAGTGATTCGTGCCGCGATCATGCTCGGATTCTGGGCGGCGCTCATGCCTTTCGCAGCCATCCTTGGTTTTCCGTGGACATTCATCACCGGAAACGTAATGTTCCTTTACCGCATCAGCATGTGGGGAGCGAAGACCGGCGTCCGCCTCACCGGCGTTAAGGTTGAAACTGTTGGCCTTGACCGCATCGACCCGTCGCGCACCTACATCTTCATGTCGAATCACGCGTCCAACATCGATCCGCCAATC
Organism: Terriglobales bacterium; assembly: GCA_036271375.1. GTDB lineage: Bacteria > Acidobacteriota > Terriglobia > Terriglobales > Acidobacteriaceae > DATBAT01. The sequence goes on along the minus strand of DATBAT010000125.1, from coordinate 182 downwards.
ATGCTGCCGTTGATTCCGAATCGCACTTCGGTGATGGCGCGGCACGAGTTGTTTGAATATCCGCTGCTGGGCAAGGCAATGAAATTAGGTTCGCTGGTTCCGGTTGACCGCAAGAATCGCGAGTCGGGAATCGCCGCGGTCCGCGCCGCTTCCGAGGTGATCAACAAAGGCATCAACATGAC
>DATBAT010000124.1:0-7643 GCA_036271375.1 Terriglobales bacterium | reverse complement strand
AAAAAGAAAAGCTGCATCGCAAAGAGAAGCTGTCGATCGCGGCTGCCGCCGCACAGCTTGTAAAAGAAGGCCAAGTGGTGATCCTCGATTCCGGGACGACGACTACCGCGATTGCCCGCGCCCTGCGCGACTTTCAGAACGTCACCATTGTGACCAACGCGGTCAATATCGCCGCCGAACTTTCTGGCGCCGCGGCTGAGGTGATTTTGACTGGCGGAACACTGCGCAAAAATTCATTCTCACTGGTTGGCCCCATTGCGGAGGAAACGTTGCGCCGCCTGAATGCCGACATTCTGTTCCTGGGCGTCGATGGCTTCGATGTGCAGTACGGACTGAGCACCCCGAATATCCTCGAAGCCAAAGTCAATCGCGTGATGGTGGAGATCGCCAAGCGTACTGTGGCGGTGTGCGACTCCAGCAAATTTGGCAAGCGGAGCCTTTCCCTGATCGTTCCACCTACCGCGCTGCATGAAGTGATCACCGACCGGGCCGCGCCAAAATCAGACCTGCGCATTCTGAAGAAGTCTGGCATTGAAGTAACTATCGTCTGATGTGCCACCAATTCCGAAAAGAGAAAACATGCCCCGCTTCGACGTCACCATCGCTGGAGAACTGAACCTCGACCTTATTCTTTACGGACTGCCGCGTGAATTGCCAGAGGAGCGTGAACTTCTCGCCGACGGAATGAATCTGACGCTGGGCGCGTCGTCGGGAATTGTTGCGCATAATCTGGCGTGCCTGGGAAGCAAGGTGGGTTTTATCTCGCGCATCGGCGACGATCCCCTCGGAGGAATCGCGGTGGAGCGCCTGGCAGAAAGCGGCGTGGACATTTCTAAAGTCAAACGCGTCTCGGGTTCGACCAAGACTGGTCTGACCGTCATTCTCCACCACGAAGGCGCGCGCAACATCCTGACGTACCCGGGAACAATTTTCGATTTGGCGTTCGACGATCTGGATTTCGAGTACCTCGCCGATTCGAAGCACTTCCATCTCTCGTCGTTTTATTTGCAGCGAGGGTTGAAAGGTCGCATTACCGAAATTTTCCGCAAGCTGAAAGACAAGGGATTGACCATTTCGCTGGACACGAATGATGATCCCGATGACGGGTGGGGCGGGGAATTGCCCGAGGCCTTGAAACTGGTCGACGTATTTTTGCCCAATGAACGCGAGATCAGAAAAGTCGCGGGTACGGATGATTTGGAAGCGGCTATCGCGCGTGTCGCGAAAATCGTACCGCTGTTAGTGGTGAAGATCGGGCCGCAAGGTGCAATAGCGCAACGTGGTCAGGAGCGAGTAGTGGCGCCGCCAGTCAAAGTGACACCGGTAGACGCAGTCGGCGCCGGCGATAGTTTCGACGCGGGATTCCTGTCTCAGTACGTGCGTGGTGCCGATCTGAAGGCCTGCTTGACAGCTGGAAACCTGGGCGGAGCGCTCTCCACCACCCGCCCCGGCGGCACGGAAGCGTTTCGCGATCGCGAATACCGCCAGCAATTCTTGAAATCGAATCGCTAATGTGGGGCGGACACTCTTGTCCGCCAAGCGGACGGATCGGTTGTAGCCTAAGCAAGATGAACTGCTACTTGGGCGCAACCTCAATCAGCAAATGCTCCTTAAACTGCGCCGGCAACTTCGGCGTCTGATCGCCGGTCGACTGCACCTCGCCCAAATCCTTCCCATCGGTATAGTCCTTCACGGTGTAGCTTCCCGCTTTCAACCCACGAAGCTCCACATCGCCTTTGAACATAGACGCGAAGAACGCGTAGTACATCTTTCCGTCTTTCTCGATTGCATACGCCTCCGGCGTGTCGTAACCGTAGGTATACAAATCGAGGAACGTCCCCTTCGACAGCATTTTGTCGTTGTAGATCCCGATCCATTTCTTCCAGTGTTCTTCTTTGCTCCTGGTGAGCGACACCGGCTTGAACTTCGGTCCGGGATCGGGCCAGACAAATTTTGTTCCCACGACGCCGCCTGCGCCAATAGTAGAAGCGAAGTCTGAGCCATGTTCCGAATAGCTGTCGCCTTTGGGCGTCATCTCCGAAAGCTCGACGTGGTCACCGTACACCGCGGCTTCGGGACCCAGCAAAGCTTTGTACATTTTGATTCTGCGGCGCACTTGTATTGCGCCGACCGGGTCAGCGGTGACGCCCTGGTCCATGTACGGCAGCCACGCCAGCGACGGTGGCGTGCCGCAGGGGCAGCTCTGGGTTACGCTCTCCGGTTTGATGGCGCGGGTGGTTTGAAAAATTGTCTTGTACACCTCTGCCACGGCGTTGACCGAATCTTGCGGAGAGTTGTGATGGTGCGCCGGGTTGTAGCATTTGGGAACGCTGAACACATTGTCGAGCTTGGAGCCGTCGAACCCCCACTCGCGGATAAACTTTTCCGTGAGCTGTTTGTAGTAAGACTGCACCTCGGGCAACGCCGGACACAGCGCGGCCAGATCCCGAACCATGCGCGCGTGCTTCCCATTCTTATCGAGAATCAACCAATCGGGATGGTCTTTTACAACTTTTGAGACGATGTACTTGTGCGATTCTCCATGACCCTCGCCGTCTTCCACAGCGATCGGCAGCCACCAGATTTGCGCGAAGATTCCATCTTTGTGGAAGTCGTCGACCATTTGTTTGATCGAATCCCCGGGGAAAGTGTCAGGCCGTGGATGCCAGTCCCCATAAGTATCAAACCAGCGATCATCGAGCGTCGCCCACTTGATGCCCATCTCCTTCAACTTCGGGACTGTTCCCAACATTTGTTTCGGCGTGACGTTGAACTCGTAACCCCATCCACACCAACTTACGTTGTAAGCCTCGTCCGAAGGTTTTGGAATGTTCCAGCCCTCGGTGGCCAATGCCTTCGACCACATGCGGAGCGGCTCATAAAAGTCGCCGGCATAAACCGCAACGAAACTGCGGGCGGTGGAATAAGTTTCCGTGGGATTGAGCTTGATTCCTTCCGAAACCATGGAAGCGGAAACCCGTCCGTCTTTTTCTACCGAGACCGGCAATGAAATAGAAAGCGGCAACGTTTCAATGTGGCCGATCGCCTCGCCGACTGATCCGGTCCAAAAGGCAACTACTGGAATGCCGCCACCATAGCCGCCTTTGATCATCTCGCCCATGGCGTTGGCCTGCGAGAAATTCGGTTTCAGCTTGGTAACGTCATCGTCGCCCCAGTTGTGGCTCGCGCCGTGAAATGACCACATGTCATAAGGCCGCACATCGGCGTCGGAGAGTTTTGCGTCGAGCCGGTGGTTCTGTGCAATCACCTTGTCTAGCGCGACCGCGGCATTTCCGGTATTGCGGTAGGCCGCGCTGGTCAGCAACAGATTGGGGAAGGTGTCGTAGGCTTCGAACGCCAACGTGTTCGTCATAGGCTCGCCGGTGGAACCGGTCGCGTGTCCTGGAATCTCAACGCGCTTGCCCAAACCCATTTTCCCCAATGCCTCGCTCACGCGCGCTTGCGAAAAGTCGAGAGTGAAGTGAATTTCCTTCCCGTTCGAAACGATATATTCGCCATCCGTAGGCGCGGTCGCGGAAGGCTCGTCCAGAGTGAAATGCTTGCCGTCTTTCAGCAGGGAAGCTTGAATGTATCCTGAGGGCAGGATAGAAAATTCGGCGGCGCTGGTGGTGACCACAATAGGGCCCTTGTCATTGAGCGCAACCTTTACGGACGTCACTTTCGGCGTCGTCTGAGGCGTGGCCTGCGCGGGCTTTTCGGTTTTGTTGGTGCATCCGCTGAGTAAGAGAGCCATGCCCATCGCGATATAAAGGTGCTGCTTCATTGATTCCCCTTGAGTTGTGCTTTAACTAACGCTTGCCTGTCGACTTTCGATTACTTGCTATTTGTTACGGGAAAAACTGGGCGATATTTTAGCGTCCCTGCCGCCCGGTGCATCTTTAGGCCTTCTTAATGTACAGCAATAAAGGGTTATATAAGAATTCTCAATAGCTCCCCTTGTAAATTTCTGATGGTCTGACAAACTGTTTGGCTTGACAACGCGTACGGAACGAAAGTAAAAGTAAGACTTCGCAAGCCACTCATGTCACCAGTTGTAAGATCGCTGTCCTGCCTCGCTGCACCCCATAAGGAGTCGCGTCATGCGTAACTTTCTGCCCGTACGTCTATCTATCGCTCTCATTACTTTAACGTGTCTTGCACTCTCGACGTTTGCCTGGGGACAAAAAGATGCCGGCAGTATTGTCGGGACGGTTACCGACCCCAGCGGCGCTGTGGTCGCCAAAGCGAAAGTGGTGGTGGCCGATCTTGATCGGGGAACCAAGTTCGAGACGATAACCAACGACTCTGGAGAGTATGTTGCTGGCCCACTGCGCATCGGCCGCTATACCGTGACGGTGGAGCACCCGGGTTTTAAGAAGGCGGTGTCGGTTGCGGTCAATCTGGATGTGCAGCAGCGCATAGCGGTAAACGTAGCACTCCCGGTTGGTGAAACGACGGAATCGGTTGAAGTGACTGGCGCGGCCCCGTTACTCGAAACCGAAACCTCCGAACTCGGCCAGGTGGTCGACAACAAGCGCGTAGCCAACCTCCCGTTGAATGGGCGCAACTTCGCGCAACTGGCCTTGCTCACCGCCGGAACTGCACCCAGTGAACCCGGATCACGCGACGAAGGTGGATTCGGGTTTTCCGCCAACGGCGCGCGCTCCCTGCAAAACAATTTCCTTCTCGATGGAGTGGACAACAACTCAAACCTGCCCGATCTGCTGAATGAAACCAACTACGTGATTCAGCCTTCGGTGGAAGCGCTGGAAGAATTCAAAGTCCAGACCAACGCCTACAGCGCCGAGTTTGGGCGCGGAAATGGCGCCATCATCAACGCCACCATTAAATCCGGCACTAACGGCCTCCACGGCAGCGCCTACGAATTTCTGCGCAACGAAAAGCTCGATGCCAAGAATTTTTTCGACGATCCCAACAGCCCGATCGCGCCCTACAAGCAGAACCAGTTCGGTGCGACCTTCGGCGGACCGATTTTCAAGAACAAGACGTTCTTTTTTGTGGACTATGAAGGCCTCCGCATCCGTCAGGCACAGACCATTACGTCTTTCGTTCCTACCGACGCGCAACGAGCCGGGGATTTCACCGACCAGCTCGATCTAACTCAGCCGGTGGGCACCGACTGCCTGGGACACACGACTTATGTCGGCGAAATTTTCGATGCCCGCAACGCAGGAGTTAACTGCGGCGTAGCGTTCCAATACGACAATGGAGCCAATCCGCTCAACATCATTCCAGCAGGAAAGATCGACCCCTTGGCGGCAGCGGTCACCAAACTATTTCCCGAGCCGAATGTAAACGGCAACGGCTTCAATTTTCTGGCGAATCCAGTTCGCGCGGAAACTCGCAACAACTTTGACGCCCGCGTCGATCAGGTTTTTAGCGGTAACGATAGCATCTTCTTCCGATTTAGCTACGAGGACCAACCCAGCGTGATTCCCGGGCCGTTTAACACCGGCGGCGACGGTGGCGGATTTTTCAGCGGCGATGAAGACAACGCCTACCGCAGCTTCGCCACCAGTTGGACGCATCTTTTCCGCCCCACGCTCAGCAACGAACTGCGGCTCAGCTACAACCGTGTGAACTCGCAGCGTTCGCAGCTCAACGCCGATAAGACCAGCGAAGATTTATTGGGCTATCCCGGTGGCGTGCCGGGAATTCCCAATGTCCCCGGCAACGGCGGCCTTCCGCAGTTCACATTCAGCGACGTGGCACAAATCGGTAGTCCGACCTTTCTGCCTTCGCACGAAATCCAAAATACCTACGGAATCTCTGAGAACCTGAGCTGGGTGCATGGCAAGCACTCGTTCAAGTTTGGCGGAGACATTCGCAGCGAAGAGTTCACCATCTTCCAGCCCGCAGCGGCGCGCGGCACCCTCGACTTCGGGCCCGGCTTTACCGATAATCCCGACCCCAATGCCTTTTTCACCGGCGGCTCCGGCTTTGCCTCATTTCTTGTGGGCCTAGCCGATGGCGGCAGCATCAACAATCTGCACAATATCGACTACCACCACAAGGTCTACGCCTTCTTCGCGCAAGACGATTGGAAGGTCACGCCGAAGCTGACCCTTAACCTGGGCATACGCTACGAACTGTTCACTACGATTAAAGAGCGCAACAACGAACAGGCCAACTTTGATTTGCAGACTGCAAGCTTGTCCGTGCCGAAGGGCGTCGATGATCAACTCACTCCGCAACTTGCGGCGATCATCCCCATCAACGCTGATGCAACGCCGGGTCTGATCAAACCGGATACCAACAATTTCGCACCTCGCATCGGGCTCGCCTACAAACTCACGGATAAGCTCGTGGTTCGCGCCGGTTATGGAATCTTCTACGGCGGAGACGAAGCCGGTCCTTACTCGAACCCCAGCCCCGGCTTCAATCCGCCGTTCTTCATCAACAAGAATTTCACCCAGCCTTGCGGATCGGCCTCGGCGAATCCGGCCACCAGTGACTGTTCCTTGACCGGAATTCCGACGCTGGCCGATGGCTTCCCGGCAAACTCACTGACCGACCCCGATCCGCCTCCGTCATTCTTCTCGCTCGACAAGAACCTGGTAACGCCTTACATGCAGCAATGGCACTTGGGCACGCAATACGAACTCCCGTCGAACACGGTATTTGAAGTCACGTATGCGGGTTCGCGCGGACTGAAGCAGTACATCTATCTGAATGGCAATCAGGCCCTGCCGAGCCCTGACCCGAATGCCAGCTTCGCCGACCGCCGCCCCATCCCGATTATTGACAGTTCTATCGGATGGTTCCGTTCCGCAGGGTGGTCTAACTACGACTCATTGCAGACCCGCATCGAGAAGCGGTTTTCCCACGGGCTTACGTTCCTAGCTTCGTATACCTGGTCGCACGCGCTGGACATCGCGTCAAACGCCGATCTCGGAGCGCAGAACGGCGGCGACTTCCGTGACTTTCGCAATCCAGCAGCCGAATACGGCAACGCCGACTTCGATGTCCGAAACCGGTTCGTGTTCAGCTATCTCTATGAATTGCCGATCGGCCGGGGCAAATCTTTGCTAGGCAATGCCAGCGGCGTGACCAACGAAATCTTCGGCGGATGGCAGGTAGGTGGCATCACTTCCGCGTCGTCAGGAAATTCCTTCACCATTACGGATACTAATGGAGTGGCGAACTCGGACGGACAGCAGCGACCCGATCTTGCCGGCGATCCGAACGCGACTCCTTGCGTGGCAGGAACGTTCTTCAACACCTGCGCCTTTGCCGACCCACAAGAAGGGTCGTTCGGAGATTTGGGCCGTAATACGTTGCGCGGCCCTGGATATCAGGTCTGGGACTTCTCTTTGTTTAAGAACTTCGCGATCAAAGAGCGCGCGAAGCTGGAATTCCGGGCGGAATTCTTCAACGTGTTCAATCATCCGAATCTCCAGTTCGCGAAATCCGGGCCGCAGAATTCGATCAACACCACGACCTTCGGCACGCCGGAGTTTGGGTTCCTGACCGCGGCGCGCGATCCACGGCAGATTCAGCTAGCGCTGAAGTTGTCGTTCTAAAAAGAATGTTCTCTGCTAGCTCTGTGCCCTCTGTGGTTAACAGTTTTGCCAACGCTAACGAGAAGCATGAACCACAGAGGGCACAGAATTTCACTGAGA
>DATBAT010000123.1:0-2779 GCA_036271375.1 Terriglobales bacterium | reverse complement strand
ACATGATCTGTGAACCAACATGGTCAGCCTGCGACTCGGCATCGCGCGAATACTTCAGGAAAACGGAGCCGGCGGTGAGCTGTGCTCCAACTTGTGCAAGCTGGCCTCCCATAGTCCCTCCAAACATGGCGCCGAAAACGCCGAGTCCGGCTTGCGCCAGCACTTCCTTCGAGGCCTGCTTGGTGGAATGGCGCATATAAACGTGCGAAATCTCGTGGGCCATCACCCCCGCAAGTTGCGCTTCGTTCGAGCACGCCTGAATGGTGCCAAGGTTTACGTACACCGGGCCGCCGGGGAGCGCAAAGGCGTTGATGTCTTTCTGCTGAATCACATGAAACTGGAATGGATAAGTCGGCTGCGGAAGCTGCTCGGTCAGGCGGCGGCCCAGATGCTGTACATATTGGGTTATGGGACTTGACTCGGGCAGCAATGGATACTTCTTCGCCACCTCCGCCGCATTCTGGCGCCCGACTTCGATTTCCTGCTGCACGGAGAAGACGTTAAAACCGCTCGGCTTCGGCAGAGGAACCGTCGCCTTTTGCGCCCAAGCGGGGGCGAGAAGCAGCAGGGTTATAAGGATCGTTCGGAGCGCGGATCGTCTCATCGGTTTCGTTTCTGTCCCTGTTCCCCCGGCTACTTTCTTAGTGCAATCTCGCGGACGGGGGCGTCCGCGCTAACATTCTCCTTCCAATATAGACACGGAATTTGGCTTTTCGATGTTCGGATTAAGGGTGATATTTGCGGCTCGCCCAAAAACAATCGGGCCGATCCACTGCCGGATCGGCCCTTAATCTACTGCCAAAAGGCTATTTATGGTCGAGGCTGGCGTTGAATTCACGCCGACCGCCGCTTCCGGCTCGGGTGGCCTTTGCCGCCGCCGGGGTGGTGAACTCCGGGCCATATTTCTCTAACAGCACCGGCACCAGCGCGCCTTCGGCTTCCTTGACGAACTTCATGCGTCCATCGGTCTCAAAGTCGATCCGGATGAAATCTCCCAGCTTGATCTGGGCAGTTGCCACCAGGTTCGCCAGCGGGAAGACCACATGCCGCTCGATGGCGCGCTTCAGGTGGCGCGCGCCGTATTTCGGATCGGTGCCTTCCTTCAGAAGGAACTGCTTGACGGCCGGGGTGCAACTGAAAACGAACTGGTTATTTCCGGTGGCCTGCAGAATTCGCTGTTGCACCATACCCAGTTCAATCTCGAGGATCTGTTCCAGATGCTCCGGCCGCAGTGTCTTAAACACGACAACCTTGTCGATGCGGTTCATGAACTCGGGGGAGAACTTGCGCCGTGCCGCTTCCTGTGCCGCACGGGTCATCTTGTCGTCGAGTTTGTCGTCAACGAAGGGCTGCTTCGGGCCAAAGCCCAGCCCGCCGCCAACCAGGTCACTCATCTCCGACGCGCCCAGATTCGACGTCATCACGATCAAGCAAGACGACAGATCGACACGGCGGTTATCGCCGAGCGTCAAAGTCGCCTTATCGAGGATGCCCAACAGCAATTGCCACAACGCGTCGGAAGCCTTCTCGATTTCGTCAAAGAGCAGGATCGAGAGCTTCAGCTTGTCCGTATGCCACTGATTCAGCGCCTCTTGCGTGAGCAGAGGATGGGTTTCGCGGTGTCCCAGATAGCCCGGAGGAGAGCCAATCAGTTTCGCGATTTCGTGGGAATGCTGGAATTCGGCGCAATCGATCTTGATGCACGCGTGGGCATCGCCAAACAGCGACTCGGCGAGCGCCTCCACAACGCGGGTTTTGCCGGAGCCAGTCGGGCCAAGGAACAGCAGGTTACCGACGGGGCGTCCGGGAGCGTTCAAGCCGGCCAGGAACATCTGGTAGATTTCGGCTACCTTCTCTAAGGCTGTTTCCTGTCCGACGATTTTGCGCCGCAATGCACCTTCAAACTCGGTGGCATCGCCACTGCGCCGACTGGGATCAAGCACCGCATTAATACCGGTTCTCATAATGCCTTAACCTTCGGTTTCAGATACCGAAGCTGAGATGACAGATGAAACGAGCGGCATTAGAAGTTGCTACCTTGCCCGGTGCCTTGGGGCCCACTTCCCGCTCAACTCATCCGGCTAACCACTTAGATGCGAAATCAGGCAAACAGAGAAACCTGTCGCGCCGATCGGCTCCGACTGCAACTTCAGGATATTGAGAGGCTCTGGAAGCCAAGAGTGTTGCTCACACAGGTGCAATGAACTGTTGATTAGTTTTCAGCATCTTCTTTCATGGTAGGATTTGCCGAAATCTCCGCTGGTGGATCCCACAAATATGTCTCGCTCTTCCCGGCTTACCCTCTTCGTTGGTGCGGCCTGCGCGGTTTTACTTGCCCTAGGCTTGTTGTTCATCCCTAACCGCCACGCTTCGCTGCGCGCCGCCACCGTTTCCGTCGATAAGACTCCGCCGGTGGCAAAACCCGCCGCCACGGCCACGCCAGACGCGAATTTACCCGCCGCAGTCGCGCCTCCGGGCACCATTCTTTATGCCGCGAAAAAGGGCGACACCGTCCCCGGCCTGCTGCACAAGTTCTTGTGGCAGAGCACCTACATGACTGGCCCCGAGTTTGAGGCCGCCATTCGCGACCGCAATGCCAGTTTCAAGGGTGTCTTCCTCAAGGCTGGACAGAATTACATCATCCCGGGCATGGACGGCCTTCCCGCCACCGAAAAGCCGGTCGTCGTGCCGCGCGATTATGAAGTCCGCGCCATCTACCTGACCGGATTGATGGCCGCCAGCACCAAGGGCGTCGAGATAGTGAAGCAGTGGCGCAAGG
>DATBAT010000122.1:0-2681 GCA_036271375.1 Terriglobales bacterium | reverse complement strand
AAAGTTTGCGAGCGAAGTTTTCTCCGAATCGGCCATCGGCTGCGAGAATTGCCATGGTCCGGGAGCCGCTCATCTAAACGCTGTGGCGAATGGGGGAAGTTACCAAGATGGAAATCAATCCATCGTCAATCCAGCCCGTCTCACTCCCGAGATGGCGAACAATATCTGCATGGCATGTCATGAGTTGGGAGACGAACGGGTCCTGAAGCCCGGCAAAGCCTATCAGGACGTGCGCCCGGGAGTCGCGCTCGACGACGTGCTGTCGATCTTCGTGATTCCCCCCACCCGAGAGTCGCCTCCGCAGCGGGACCATCTTCAACACTTCTACGCGATGACGTTAAGTAAATGCTATCGCGCGACCGCCGGTCGCCTGCGCTGCATCTCCTGTCATGATCCTCACGTGCAACCTTCGCCGCAGGAAGCGCCGGCCTACTTCGATCAAAAATGCTTAGGGTGCCACAACCAGCAAAGTTGCACTCTGTCGCTCCAAGTTCGTCAGCAGACAAATCCCGCCGACAATTGCATTCGTTGCCACATGCCGAAGCGCGACATAGGCTTCATCGCCCACTCCAGCCTGACAAATCACCGGATTCCCACTCGGCCTGACGCGCCCTTTCCGGATAGTACGTTCTCGCAAACCACAACCTCGTTGCCAGATCTGATCCACCTCAATCCCGCTCCTGGAAAGAAAGATGTTCCGCCTCCGTTGCTGACGCTCTTACAGGCGTACGGGGAACTCGCAGCCTACCAGCCCAACTATGTAGAGCCCTATCTTAGGGTCCTCGATCGGTTGCAGACGGCCGAGCCAAATGTAGCCTCGGTACAAGCTGCGCTTGGGCGCAGAGAGCTGAAAGACGGAAAGCCCCAGGAAGCTGCTGGCCATTTGCGGCGTGCTTTGACCCTGGGGCCGCCTCAGGCTGTCGTCTATGGAGATCTTTCCGAGGCCTTGAACAAACTGGGCCAAAAGAACCAGGCGCTCGCCATGCTCCGAACGGCGATCCAGCAAGACCCCTTCAATCCAATGTTTCAGAGAACCATGGTCTTCCTCCTGATCGACGCCCGGCAGTCCTCGCAAGCACAGGCGGCAATCGATCGCTATCTGCGGACGTTTCCCCAAGATTCCTTTATGCGCCAGAAGTTCGCGCTCGCCATGGAAGGGATCGCGGCGAGATAATGGAGGCCGTGTATACAATTCGTCTGAGATACAATATCTCGGCAAGGCGCGCAAACGAATTGAATTTTGAGTCGATCGGGAATTGTGTTCTGAAGGAATGCCGGTCTTTGAGCGGCGAGGTGCCCACGGGCGCCGTGGCAAGCGCGACCCAAATTGAATGGATGCTAGGGTGTTGTCGATGACGCCGTCCAAAACAACCGTAAAAAAGCCCAAAAGGGGCGGTGAAGTAGCTAGGGTTTACGGACTTCTCAAAAACTGGATTCTGAACTGTCGTCTCCGTCCGGGAGATTTCTTGCCCGAAGTCGAACTGGCCGCGCAATGTAGTACCAGCCGCACGCCCATACGGGAAGCCTGCAACCGGCTAAACGAAGAGGGGTGGCTTTCCAAAATACAAAACAAGGGCTTTATTGTCGCGCCCATTTCCATTCAAGACATTATCGAGGTCTACCAGTTTCGCAAGGTATTGGAGTGTTTTACCGCGGAACGCACGGCACAAATCATCGACGCGAAAGAGATCGCCCTGCTTGAGAACATGATCGTCGTCGAGCGTAAGCCGAACGTCAAGATCAGCGAGATCGTCGAAGCCAACGACGCATTTCACAGCGCCATAAGCCGCCTCGCGCAAAACCAGCGTATCTCCGACCAGTTAAAGCTCATCTTCGAATATGTTTACCGTCTCGATGTCCTCTCCACCCAGCGAAATGCAGAATGGGTCGAGCACTTCGACATCTTCGCCGCTCTCAAGGCTCACGACGTCCAGGGCGCCAGGCAAGCCATGGCGGAACACGTGGACCGTTCCCGCGATCGAATGCTACGCCTCTTTTTCGGAGGAGAACTCCCCGACATCGATCGAACCCAGTTGCTCCTGGCCGACCGAACCAGGCTCGCGCTTCGCTGATCTCCGCCTCATCTCCCATCTTCTAAGTATTAGTCAACGTAAGATCTGCTGCTGTCACCTTGAAAACGCAACACCAACCTTGCGATGCTGCTGCTCACCTTAAAAACTCAACCCTAACCTTGTCATCCCGACCGGAGCGGAGGGACCTGCAGTTTGCCAGTTCCCACGCAAGCTCTTTAGCCCCCCGCACACAGCCGGAGCGACATTCTTCCATGGCACTACAAACTGCCTCAACAACTCCTGTTTTGTATCAGGGCACGACTTGAGTCGTGGTCGCACAAAGCATAAAAAAAAGGCTTTACCCCCTGCAAATACCCCGAGCGCCCCCCAACGTTCTCCCCGGCCCCTCGTCCTGCCGAAAACAACCCACCGAAAATTCAGCTTCCTGGCAATCCTGTATACATGGTGTATTATTGCAACGCTGTCGATTCGACCATGCAAGCGTCCCGGAGATTTCTCAAAAATGAACGGAGAGATAAGCATTCCATGCAAGTCGCTCTTTACCAGGGCCGGCCAGGTCGCCTATTTGGACACCGCCGCGGAAGGTCTGCCCCCGGACGACTCAAGAAATGCGCTCTTGGAGTATTTCGAAGACAAGTCGAGCGGAAC
>DATBAT010000121.1:0-6010 GCA_036271375.1 Terriglobales bacterium | reverse complement strand
GTCGAAGGATTCGCGCCCGATGAATCTCTGCCAGCGCTGCACTCCTGCCGCGCAGCTCGCGGATCTGCGGGTTGACTTGAATCTGCCGCGGAAGGCAGTGCAGACTTTCGCGCTCACCGAAGTGGTTCACCATCGTGTTTGCAGGGTGCATGGCTACCCTCCCGTGGTCATTGAGGCACGTCATTATACTCCAGGTACACATAAAGTTCTGCTTTGCCGACCGTTATTCCATTTTGTGTTGCTCTCCACCTTAACATTTGCGGCGCCTGTTCCTTGGAATCCGGCGGGGCGTTGAGAAAAATCTCGATCGGATACGTACTGCCCGCATCAAGATGATACTTGCGGTCTTCGGTGTTCCCGGTCCACACGGGCGGCAGCTCGGCATGTAGCGTGATATCGGCGGATGCATCTGTGTGGTTGTGCAACAACAGAGGTATCCATAGTTCGCGGTCGGCACTCAACGCGCTCTGCGGCGGAACAAGATTCTGCAACGAAGTTAGTCCATGTGCTGCATAGAACTTTTTATAGAAATCCCACGGTCCGCCCAGTTCGAGACTAATCCCGCTGACTTCAACTGGCTTATATGTAGACATCGGAACATAGGCGATCTGCTTCTCTCCAATTCCGGTCCACACATCTCCATCTACCGGCGCGGGAACTAGCGATTTTCCCAGAACAAAATATTCCGGCATGTTCACGAAGTAATTGAGCACTTGATCGTCAAAATCCACCTGTGTAGCATACTGCTTCCACATCTGGCGCGTGATCGCCGCGTACGGTACCTTTTTAGCCGAAGAAACTTTGCTGGCAAGATAGATTGGGCCGTGACCCTTCAGGAAATCCGGATGAGTGGCATCAGAAAAGAAGTATAGTTTTTTCGCCTGCCAGGGATGGAGCCCTTCACCCCAGTTGGCAATGCCAGCATGCTGACGTGGCGCCTCAATCTGCTCTGGAAACGCGACCGGGTTTCCCGCCAGATCAAAACCTTCCGTGGCCATCACGCCCGATGCCTGATGGTCGCCATGGTTTTCTCCCGCAACATAGGCGGGCATCCAGGTCAAAATCACCTCTGGCCGCGTGAGCCGGATGATTCGCACCACCTCTTCCAAGGCCGCGCCATGTCCCACCGTCTCCAGCGAATGCAACACATCCTGAGTGGGCGTGTCTTGCCCGCGCAAAAACCATATGTTGGTGATTCCGAGAATGGCGAGCGCATGTCGTGCCTCCATCTCTCGTACATCGGCCAATGCCTTGCTCTGTTCCATGCCTACCGCATTGGGCCCGGAGTTTCCGCGAGTCGTGAAAATCACAGCAACGCGCTTATGCTCGTCAAAAACAGCCTTCGCAAGATAAGTAGACACGGCGGTGTCATCGTCAGGATGGGCACCGATGAGCAGGATATCTGTCTTGTACCGAGGATCCGGCCCCGGGATTGGTGGCTGCACTTGCGAGCGAAGCTGGATAGAGCTGACGATGAGCAGTCCGAATATCGCCAGCCGCTTACACTGAAACGCCCTCATGCTTCTTCTCCGCCGTTCCGTACTTGACAGACTGGCTGTCGTTCGCTCGGAACTTGATTCCGTGGATTCGAATCTCCCGGCAGTCCATCCATTTCTATCGTGCGGTCTACGAAGCTCAGCCGCCTTGGCAAGTCGACCACGCACTTGTTGGACTCAGGGACAAGCGCGAGATCAACGACTTCGCGTCGCTGCTCCGCTGCCATGAACATCCTAACGATTGTCGTCAGCACGATTCACGGATCGGCGATCCGTTGAAACAAGCGATGGGGTTTTTCCGCGTCGTATGACTGCCAAAACCCTTCGCATTGAACCGCCGCGTCAGAATGTTACTTTTGCGGCTAGTTGGATATTGCGCGGATCGTTGCGCGTCCCGTATACCGCACCCAGGTTTCCGCAATCAAGACAGTTATCGATGTTGTAAGATCCACCATAAATTGGATGGTTGAACACGTTCAGGAAATCCGCGCGAATCTGAGTGCGAACTCGCGGCGGTCCAAAGGATTTTGCAATGCTCAGATCCAGGTTCTTGGTGGCCGCTTCGCGAAGCTGCGTGTATCGCTGCGGCTCATTTCCGTACTTGAAGTTGAAGGGAGAGCAACTGTTGTTCGGATCGCTGCCGCACACTAATCCGCCCTCGCCGGTGTATGCCAGTGGGTTGATCCAGTTTGCGGCGGACCGATGCGCCGGCTTGGGGCTGACACCGGTCATATCCGGCAGACCGCTTCCAGGAAAGCCATAGTTGCCGATCGGATTGTAGGAAAACTGAACCGGGTTCGGCAACGGAAGCCCGCTCGCCAGTCGGATGGCCCCGGAAAGGTTCCAGCCACCGAGAGTTTGTCGAACCAGCCACGGCGATGTGCCGCCCCAGCGCATGCCATTTCCATACGGCAGTTGATATGTGAAAGCGACGGCAAAGCTCTGCGGAACGTCATGCGTGCTGATGGCGTAATCGAGCTTCGGATTCGTTGCATCACGCCACATGTCGTTGATCGTCCAGCCCACCAAAGCCTCCGACCCGTCATCCAGATTCTTCGACCACTGGTAAGTGACGATTGCGCTCAGGCCATTGGCAAAGGAGTGATTGTACTTTGCGTAGAGGGCATCGAACTGCGAACGAGCTCCCGGTAGCGACCGGGTCTGCACCAGATATGTATATTCCGGATAAGGCCGCAACAGCTGATTGCGGGCAACTGTCGGAGTGCTGAGATAGCTCGTGGGGTCCGTGATAATCCCGTAGAAAGGATTGGGAACTTGATCGTTCAGACTTTGCCCAAGGGAAAGGTCCGAGGTCGGAAGCTGATCCAGGTCGAAGTTTGGATTCCCAAACAATAGTTTGCGGCCGCGCACTCCTGTATAGCCAATCTCCGCGACGGAGTGGGGGCTGACCTGATATTGGATATCCATGCTCCATTCATAAATTTGCCCGATGGGATGGGGACCCTTGGGCCAGAGCTGACTCGCCCCATTTCCAACCAGTGTGAGAGGCCCCAGCGTATTGCCGGTAGGCTGGTTGAGGCCTCCGGGAAAGGGATTGCTGACAAGGTTCGATGGAGTATAACCGCCGTCTTGGCTTCCCACCCAGTTCGTCTGCGAGGTGTAACCGGGAAACTCACCAGGGTTATCGAAGCTGACCATGGCGGAAGTAGGACCGTAGAACAGTCCAGAGCCAGCCCGGACTACCAGCTTGTCGGTGATCTGGTACGCCAGTCCAAGCCGCGGTGCGAAATTCTTGTTGTCGGGTTCCCATGCATACCGGCCTCTTCCATCGACACGGGCATATTCGAACGCGCCGGGTAACGTGGAGCCGAACGCCGTGCTGATGGGATTCACCGCGGTCTTATCGAAATACGCCAATCGGTTGTGCCGTTCCGTGGCTGGCCTTTGGTTCTCGTAACGAAGACCGGCTGAAATCGTCAACTTTTGCGTAGCACGCCAGTTGTCCTGGAGGTACATTCCGAACGTATGCAGGCTCATCGCCGGATCCATATTGAAGTTCGACGTGCCGCTTCCGGTACCCATCAGCATGCCGGCAAGCGCACTGCCGGTACTATTGGAACCCTGGACCGACGCTTGGCACGGCGCGCCGGGAACGTCCGTCGAATCGCAGGATGTGAAATTTCTGTCGAAATTGAAATTTCCCGGCTGGTCCGAGCGGTTGTTGATCATGGCCACGTCGTAGTTGAACCCGAATTTGATGCTATGGTCACCCAATTGTTTCGAGATGTTGATGATTCCGGTGGACAGATACCGGACGTAGCGGTCATAACTGGAATACGTGCTGCCCAAAGTCAGGTAATTTGTCGCGTTGACCAGCGGTAGCAACGGCGCTTGAAATAAACTCGGCGAAAGACCGATGTCGCTTGCGTCTGCCACCCCATAACCGATGGAGGTCTGACCCTCCCACCAGCGGGTGTAGGCGCCATAAGCGTCGATCACCCAGGTCGGACCCGGCGTCCAGGTGTCGTTCAACACCACTTGGAAGCCATGGTCGTCATTATTCGCAGCCTGATCGGCTCCGTTACACAGAAAGCACGCTGGGGTGTCGTTTTGACGAACACGGTCCGTCATGCGTGCAAAAAGTCGGTTGCTCGTACTTTGCGCCCAGTCGACACGCCAGTCGAATTTATCATTATCCGTCTCCCCGTGGCCCTGTTTGGCGTAGTTGTTGATCTGATTGGGACCCGTGCCAGGTCGATTCGGCAGCGGATATAAGTTCATAATTGCCTGCCCAACTTTGTCCAGAAGGGGCGCCGGAATCTTATTGTCTTGGAATGCATCGCGGGTGTAGTAGGTGTTCCCCATGGAATCGGTGACTAAGTGCGAGGAATAGGGGTTGTAGATAACAGCAAGCGAACCATCTGCATTGTAAGTTTGCGAAAAGTCTCCCGTGCGCTCCAGCGCGGTGGGAACAGTTTGCAGACCGCTCGCGTCTGTTTCCGGCTGCCGCAGGCCTTCATACGCGGCGAAGAAGTACAGGCGATGGCTCTTCCATAGGGGACCACCGACGTTTGCGCCGAATTGGTTGCGATGAAATTTCGATCTTGCGAATCCTTGGTTGTTGTTTGACCAGTAATTGGCGTCCAGGTCATCATTGCGCAGGAAGTCGTAAACTTCCCCATGGAGCCGGTCGGTCCCGCCCTTGGTGATCAGGTTCACGACACCTTCTGATCCCCGTTCGTATTGCGCGTCGTAGGTGTTCATTATGACTTGCTGCTCTTGCACGGAGTCGTTGATTGGCGCAACCATCAGGCCACCCCAGTCAACCGCAGTCGAAGGCGCGCCGTCGATCAGGATCTCAGACTCCCCCGTCCGCCCTCCGTTAAGGCCAAATTGGCTGGCATTCTGGTCGTACGATTGAGAACGGGAAGTCATACCGCCTTGTGCTTCCGTGGTTCCGGCTAGATCGAAGACGAAGTTGAGAGGGTTCAGCGTGCTGTTCGGTAGCGATTGGATCAGTGCTTCGTCCATGGTCACGGAATTGTTCGCCGTCTGGGTGTCCAGCAGCACGGTCTCGCCGGAGACCGTCACTTGCTGCTGCGCCGTGCCGACTTGCAACGGAATGTTCACCGTGGCGGACGAACTGGCGCGAAGAAGCATATTCATGCGTGAATAGTCTTTGAAGCCGGTTGATGTGACCGTGATCTCGTAGGTACCCGGCAGCAGGTTGGTGAAATTATAGAAGCCATTTGCGGCGGAGGTCGCCAGGCGTACATCCTGCGTATCCCTGTTTTGGAGCTTCAGTTTCGCCCCGCTCACCACTGCACCGCTGGGATCGGTCACCGTACCGGCGATAGTCGCGGAAAAAGTTTGCGCCATGGCGGCACCACTCGTGAGGACCGCCAGGAGAACGCCGAAAAGACTCCGATATAGAAATCGAACCGATGCACTGTTTCTTGTTGTTTCACGAAATTTCATCGACTGCCTCCCTGAATGAAAACAAAGCACAGCCATGTTCCTGGCCGGCTTTGCTCGTTTCCACCGCCCAACCGACACCCCTCTGGTTCAACTTCCTTCGTCGGGGTAGGCAAGGCACTCACGACGCTAAAACTGAAACAGATACACTTTCATCGCCCATCCTCCGCGTCGCGACATTTAGTTCGCTCCAAATGTCTATCGAGCCGACGAACTTTGTGGGAGGTATGACGTCTCCTGCGCTTTTCGAGAACTAGACCTCGGCTAAGCATCGCGACGGTTGGCGAGAATACTGGCACGAAAATTTCCTTTTTGAAACGATTCCTTGAAACGTTTCATTTCAAACCGAACCGAATATACCGCCCTGATACTTCTCTGTCAAGCCCTTGGCAGTTGGCAGTCATTTTGCTGCCTATTTCCTGCTTTGTTTACGGCTATTGCTTGCAGCAGGCGCCTGGCGAGCAGGCGAGCACAATCAAGACCGGCCGCGGCTTCGATGCCGTTCTGAAAACGCGAGCGGCCAAAAACAGCATGGCAAAAAGGCGCGTGTCATCGCTGATAACGAGCACGTTGTCGTT
>DATBAT010000120.1:0-3016 GCA_036271375.1 Terriglobales bacterium | reverse complement strand
TGGGATCAACCGGCTCGCAGAGTAAACCTCCAACCACCACATCCGATCCGCGCGGTTCGTTCACAACCGCTGAGCGGAAATCGTCATGATGCTGACGAAAGCGTTGCAAACGCTTGGCTAGGGAGCCTGTACCCAAGTCGGGCCCACCCGCAACCACCAGTCGCGTGGGCTCGCCGCCGGTGTGGGAATCAATGACTCGAATTCGCTTTACGCTTTCTGTCAACATTTTCGGTCTCATCGCAATATTATCTATTTCGATTTGGCCTCTGCATCTCCACTCTACGACTTTACCTTGGGTGAACTGCCCATTGTATGTATACAATATCCATATTCCAAATAAAACCACAGGCGGTTCTTTTTGAGTTCTTCCCCTGAACAATTACCGCGAGACTACGAATTTTTCGCGGCTTCGGTTTGTTTGACTCGACCATGATGGTTGCCAGGCGTAATGATCGGCTTCGGTATCCGCAAACACGGCAAAGCTCGAATTTCAGCGCCTTGACTTTGTTGGTTGCATCACCCAGAATGCCCTACCAGCCATTTGTTATGTGTTGCCGATGAAATGCGCTTTCGCAAATCTCCTTCTGGATCTTTCCAGTCCCCTCAACTAATCCAGTTTTATATCTGAGACTTAGCCTTATGGACGCAACTGAGTCGGCAATCCCTAGAAGGTCGCTTACCTCAGCGGTCGCCGAAAGATTACGCGATCAGATTATTCGCGGAGAAATTCAGGAAGGCTCACAGCTCCGCCAGGACGTGATCGCCGCGCAATTCCAGGTCAGCCGCATTCCAGTGCGGGAGGCGCTTAGGCAGTTAGACGCCGAGGGGCTCATCATCATCGTTCCCAATCGAGGCGCGGTTGTTCCAGAGCTTTCCCCGGATGACATAGAAGAACTATTTGCGATTCGCGCGCTGCTCGAACCTGAAGTATTGAAGATTTCCATTCCGAACTTGACACCCGCCGACTTCACCAAGGCCGAGTCGGTGCTGAAGAAGTTTTCCCAGGAGCTCAAGCGCGAAGAACATATTGCGGACTGGGGCGTTCTTAACTCGGAGTTTCATTCCATCCTTTATTCCGGTGCGAACCGGCCGCGATTCATGTCGGTGATTCGCAACGTGAATCATAACGGCGAGCGCTACACGAGATTGCAGCTCTATTTGACCCATGGTATGAAACGCGCCAATGAAGAACATCACGAAATATTGGACCTATGCCGGGAACGGAAAGTGGTTGCCGCCTGCAAACTACTCCGCCAGCACATTCAATATGCGGGGCAGTCGCTCAAGCAGGTGTTGCAGGAAAATCGGGTGGCGCGCAATCAGGGCGGCAAGTAGCCAATTTTTTGGCGCATTTTTGTCGGATACAATATCCTAAGCGACGCCCCGCAAAAAGACACTGCCAATAAACTTGTACAAAGCGAGGCCATCATGAAAACACTGTCTGAATTTTCTCGCCGCCAGTTCATTACCAGTGCAGCCGCAGTCGGTGGCTCTGCACTTCTGCCAAAGCATTTGTTAGGCAGTCCTTTTCAGGACCCGGTTGCGAACACGGCACTAAAAGACGGCAAGACCGTTAGCCGCGAGAGAGTCGCATGGAAAACCCGCCCGTTTGAAATGAAACAAGTACGCCTCGGGCAAGGCCCGTGCACACAGGCAATGGAGGCTGACAGGAAATATTTGCGATCTCTGGAGCCTGACCGCCTTCTCCACACCTTTCGCGTCAATGCCGGGCTCCCTTCGTCCGCGCAACCGCTTGGCGGATGGGAAGCTCCCGACTGCGAACTCCGCGGCCACTACGCGGGCGGCCATTATCTTTCCGCGGTCGCGCTCCTGTACGCCAGCACCGGCGACGAAGAACTCAAGGCGAATGGCAACCTTGTGGTGACCGGTCTTGCTCAATGCCAGGACGCGTTGAAGAGTGGCTACCTGAGCGCATTTCCTATCGAATTTTTCGACCGGCTGCGCGACCGGCAAAAAGTTTGGGCGCCTTTCTACACCATCCATAAGATTATCGCCGGCAATCTGGACATGTACATCTACTGCGGCAACCAGCAGGCGCTGCAAATCGCCGAGAAAATAGCGGGATGGACCGCGGCCTATACCCAGTCTTTGAGCTACGAGCACATGCAACGCGTGCTTGGCACTGAGTATGGCGGCATGGGGGAAGTGTTGTGCAATCTCTATGCGGTAACCGGTAAGGAGTATTACCTCGAAGTCGCGCAGCGCTTCGACAAGAAGGCATTTCTCGAGCCGCTGGCGGGGCATCGCGACGAGTTGAAGGGACTGCATGTCAACACTCACATTCCACAGGTGCTGGCGGCGGCCCGTTACTACGAGCTTACGGGAGACCGGAAGTACCGGGACATTGCGGAATATTTCTGGGACGAAGTCGTCAGCGAGCGCTCCTACTGCACTGGTGGCACCAGCAATGGCGAGGGCTGGACGACCGATCCCGGAAAGCTATCGACGGAACTCAGCACCAACACCACGGAGTGCTGTTGCGCCTACAACATGATGAAGTTGACGCGCCACCTATTTGGATGGAAGCAGGATGCGCGCCTGATGGACTATTACGAACGCCTGATTTTCAATCACCGCTTGGGTACCATCAATCCTGAAGACGGCACCATGATGTATTACCTGCCGCTGGCTTCGGGTTACTGGAAGACCTTCGGCAAACCCTTCGACGCATTCTGGTGCTGCACGGGGACCGGCTCGGAAGAATATGCCAAGCTGACTGACACCATTTATTTCCACGACAACGATTCGCTCTACGTGAATCTCTTCATCGACTCGCAACTGGATTGGCCCGAAAAAGGCTTGCGCATAAAGCAGGAAACTCGATTCCCCGAGCAACAGGGGACCACGCTGGTTGTCGCCGCCAACAAGCCCCAGAAGTTGACCATCCACTTGCGCATTCCGTACTGGACACAAGGCGGCAGCGTAAAAATCAACGGAGCCCTGGTACCTGCGTTCGCCAGTACCTCGAGCTACCTTGCGTTGAATCGGGTCTGGA
>DATBAT010000119.1:0-7015 GCA_036271375.1 Terriglobales bacterium | reverse complement strand
TTTTCGCTCGGGCAACCGCCGCGAACTGGCTGAGTTCGGCAAAGACATCATTTTTATCTTCCCTGGGCGTGCGCCGGCGGTAAAGGGCAGCATGAATTCTGCCCGCTCCTATCTACTCACCTATCAGGACTACGAAGATGTCCGCCAGCAGGCCCCGCACGTCCGCAACGCCGCGCCGCTGATTTCCCGCACTGACCTGCACGAGGTCAGCGAGTTCGCCAGCGCCGGAGGCGAAATTTTAGGCACCGAGCCGCAGCTCAGCGAGATCAGCTTTCTTCCCATTAAGGATGGGCGCTGGTTGAACGCGATGGACAATAGCCAGAAACGTAATGTCCTGGTGCTGGGGCACGAATTGCAGAAAGCTCTTTTCCCCGGACGACCCGCGGTTGGCGCATTCGTTTTGCTAAATGGAATTAGGTTTGAAGTCGTGGGCACCATGCCGCACATCGGTCGCGGCGATAACAATTGGTTGAACATGCGCGGGTATATCCCTTTCAATGTGGCGGCGACTTACTTCCCGCTTAAGGGAGAGAACCACCAGAACTCGATCTCGTTTATTGAATATCAGCCAAGCACGACCAATGAACACCTGTTGGCGCAGGACGATGTTCACAAGATCATCGCGCGCAATCACGGGCTTGATGCCAGCGATGAAAGTTCCTTCGATGGCTGGGACATGATCCAGGAATCGAAAATGGTGGGCACGATCTTCGATGTCATGAACATGTTTCTCGGAGCGGTAGGGATGGTGACCTTGGCGCTGGGTGCGATTGGTGTCATAAATATCATGTTGGTCGCAGTGACTGAACGCACGCACGAGATTGGACTGCGCAAGGCGCTGGGCGCTACCAACCGCAGCATCCTGTTTCATTTTTTCCTGGAAGGACTGCTGCTCACGCTCGGCAGTGGCCTGATCGGTTTGGTTCTGGCCGCCGGTCTGATGGCGATGATGGGTAACATTGAAGGTCCGGGCGGATTCGATCCGCCGAAGCTGGTTCCGATGTCGGCTATGCTGGCGATTGGAAGCCTGGCATTGGCGGGAGTAGTCGCGGGTCTTTACCCAGCGCGGAAAGCCGCCATGATGCAACCGGTAGAAGCGCTTCGCCAGGAGTAACGTAGTATGTTTCGCGATTTGCTCCAGGAAGCTTACGGCGCCATGCGGCACAATCGCCGCCGCACAGCACTCACCATGCTCGGCATGGCCTGGGGCATCGCGACTGTAGTTATGCTCCTCGCCTATGGAGACGGCTTCGGTCAGGCCTGCGCGAATATCTTCGCCAACTTTGGCACCAAGCTCGTCATCGTGGTGCCGGGCCAGACCAGCATGCAGGCAGGCGGACAGAAAGCCGGTGCCCTGGTTCGCCTCACACAGGAAGATGTAGAGACACTGCACACCAACCTTCCACAGATCACGCAAATCACACCGGAAGTCAGCAAAGACGCGAACATTCAGTACGAGACCCGGAGCTTCAGCTTCTCGGTGAGTGGGAATAATCCCAATGTGTTCGCTATTCGCTCGCTGAAATTGGGTCAGGGCCGGTTGTATGGCCTCGAAGACCAGATTCAACGCTCGCGGGTCGCGGTGATTGGTTCGGAAGCAAAGGAAAAATTGTTTTCCGGACGCAATGCCTTAGGCGAGCGTATACGCGTCAACGGCCTAAGCTTTGAAGTGATCGGTATTCTCGCTGCAAAAATGCAGGAAGGGAGCAGCGACATCAATCGCGTGATCTACGTCCCCTTCACTACGATGGGCGATCTCAAAGACACGCGCTACCTCGACTCCATTTGGTTCAATTATCAGACTCCGGACTACGAGCGGATTGAGCCCGCGGTCCGCAGTATTCTTGCAACGCCGCACAAATTCAACCAGAGCGACCGCCAGGCGGTGAGGGTTTTCAACCTGATGATGCAGGTGCACCAGTTCGAAATTATTACGCTTGGACTGAAGATCTTGATGGGGTTTATCGGCACGCTTACGCTTGGGATCGGCGGCGTGGGGTTGATGAACATCATGCTGGTTTCGGTGACACAACGCACGCGCGAGATCGGAGTGCAGAAGGCGCTGGGCGCGCCACGGCGATACATCCTCATGCAATTCCTTGCGGAGGCGTTGACGATTACGTTTATTGGCGGCGTGCTGGGCGTGATTCTCGCTTATGCGGTCGCGCTTTCGGTGGGCAGGCTTACGTTGTACAGCGCATTTGCCAAGAATGGCGAAGCTGGCGACATTCGCCTGATTATCGCTCCGGGCACGCTGCTTGCTTCGACCGTG
The DNA here is from genome assembly GCA_036271375.1 of Terriglobales bacterium. GTDB lineage: Bacteria > Acidobacteriota > Terriglobia > Terriglobales > Acidobacteriaceae > DATBAT01. Next base: position 4,743 of record DATBAT010000119.1, on the reverse strand, counting down.
ATTCTGGGGATCGTGGGGTTAGTGAGTGGAATGATTCCGGCTTTTCGTGCGTCAAGGCTGGATCCGATTGAAGCGTTGCGACACGAGTAATTCCGGGACGAGCAGGTTTCGTGGTGCTTGCGGGCGCAGCGATGCTGCGTCTCTAACGAATTGATATCCTGTGTAGAGACGTTGCTCCGCGACGTCTCAGACAGCACCCGTGGTGATAAGCGATAGAAAGGCTGTCTTAAAACACGACTTTGCCAATCAACGCTTGCGGAATGGAAGTACTCTCGGATATCCCAGTCTGCCCCACGTAAACGTGCTGCACTTTTGGAAGCCTCGCGATTCCCGGTAGTGCTGCCGCCGTTATTGGCGTCCCGAAAACATTCAGCGATTCGACTTGGTCAAGAGCGCCTAGCGCTGCCAGGGTCGTGTCGGTGATTTTCGTATTTGCCATCCGCAGGGCGTGGAGTTGCTTCATTCCCGCGATCGCGGAAGCCGAATGATCGGTGATGGCAGTGCGAGAAAAATCGGCGGTCGTAATATGCTCGGCCAGCGGAGCCAAAGCGGACATATCGTTGTCGTCGAACTTTGGTCCAAGCAGCGACGCGTTCAAAACCAAGTCGCCCGAACTGCGCGATTCGTAATCCAGAATGTTCGGGTAGCGTTTCTGGAAGTCAGCCACGGCGGGCGCAATCCCCGCGCGTAGTTTTGTAACCGCCACGGGATCAATTTCTTCGAATGTGACCTCAGCGGCGACCGGAGCAGTTGCGCCGGGGACGTCCTTAATGCCATCGGGCAGAAGCGTGTCAGAGGCACCCGCGTTGATCCAAAGTTCAATTAACTTGATCTGGTCGGTGGACAGCGGACGCTTGCCTTCCTTAGGCATGAAGTCGTCATTATCTTGCGGTAAGGTAACGCGGCGCATTAGGTCGCTGGTCTGAGCGTTTCCGGTTTTGACGGCAGCGCCGTGCTTGCCGCCCTTCATCAACGCGGCATAGCTATCGAGGCGAAGGTTTCCTTTTTGTTTGTCCGGGCCGTGACAGGTGACGCAGCGCGCCGAAAAAATTGGTTCTACACGCATCGCATAAAAAGTATTGGCGGGTGTAGCCAACGAGGGCTTCGACAGTCCCAGCCTGTCGCGCAATGCAGCGGGCATAAACTCCGTGAGGTGGTTTTCGCCTTGGGTTAGCTGCCCTCCTCGATACCCAGTCCATGAAACTAAAACAACGCCGACGGCGAGGGCGGTCGCGTAAAAGAGTCCTAGCAATGGTTCGTGGGTGCGTGCGCGCAAGACCCAACATATCCAGCAGACCGCAGCCAGCGAGAGCCCTCCCCACATGTGTTGCGTAAGTAGTGCCCCTGAATAGGCACCGCTTCGGGCAAGAGACCATCCCAGAAATGCCGCGAACGTAGCGCCCAGGGTCGCAAGGCCAAGCACGAAGCTCGCTGAGAGATGCAGGTACGAAAAGCGGCGGCTGAGGCCCGCTAACTCCAGGACCGGCACCAACAGGATAAGTGCGATAGGGAAGTGCACTGCCAGCGGATGAAAGCGTCCGAGGAATTGCATCCACTCGGCGCGCTCGTTTCCGTCAGGCGGCAGAAAAACCAGCAAACCCATCAGGATCAGGATGGGTGCGAAGGTGAGAAGACGTCGACCGGGCATGCGGCGGTCCCGCATGCTCATGCCAAAATCTCAGAAACGACGCGCGCCGGCTTCACACTGGTCAACTTCTGCTCCAGGCCCTGAAAAGAATAGTTGAGCCGGTGATGATCGAAGCCCAACATGTAGAGCATGGTCGCGTGCAGGTCGCGGATCTCGACCGGATCTTTCACGATCTCGTAGCCCATTTCGTCGGTTTGGCCATGCGAGATTCCATTCTTAACTCCGCCGCCCGCCAACCAAATGGTAAACGCGCCCGGATTATGGTCGCGGCCGACATACTTCATCGCCTGCCCGTTGCGGTTTTCCCGCATGGGAGTACGGCCGAATTCTCCGCCCCATACGACGAGCGTGTCTTCGAGCATGCCGCGCTCTTTCAGATCGGCCAGCAGCGCCGCTGTCGGCTGGTCCACTTCACGGCAACGGTCGTTGAAGCCCAGGTTAAGAGCTTCTTTGGCATCGGCACCATGCGAATCCCAACCCCAGTGGTAAAGCTGGATGAAGCGCACGCCGCGCTCGGCAAGGCGTCGGGCCACCAGACAGTTGTTGGCGAAACTTGCCTCGCCCGCTTTCGATCCATATTGCGCGCGCACGGACTCGGGTTCCTTGTTGATGTCCATCGCGTCGGTCGCATCCATTTGCATGCGAAACGCCATTTCGTATTGCGCGATGCGCGTGACCGTCTCCGGATTTCCAAAGGCCGCGTGTGTCTGCTGGTTGATCTCATCGATAGCATCCAGCATGTTGCGGCGCTCAGGACGGCTGACTCCCGGCGGATTGTCGAGATAAAGCACCGGCTCGCCGTGCGAACGGCACTGCACGCCCTGATAAACGCTGGGCAGAAAACCGGAACTCCACAACTGTTTGCCGCCATCGGGCGACTTACCGCCCGATAGGAGGACGATGAAACCGGGCAAGTTCTGGTTCTCGGTGCCCAGTCCATAAAGTACCCAGGAGCCAAACGATGGATAACCGAGACGCGCGTTGCCGGTGTGCACCAACAGTTGCGCGGGCGCATGGTTGAACTGATCGGTGTGCATGGACTTGATGAAACAAATATCGTCCACGTGTTTTTCCAGGTGAGGCAGACGGTCGGAGATCCATTGCCCGCTCTGCCCGGCCTGTTTGAACGGATACTGCGCTCCCAATAATTTGGGCACGCCGCTGATAAACGCAAAACGTTTGCCTGCCAAAAATGATGCCGGGCAATCCTGTCCGTCGAGCCGTTGCAAATCTGGCTTGTGCTCGAAAAGTTCTAACTGGCTCGGCGCGCCCGCCATGTGGAGATAGATGACGCGCTTCACCTTCGCGGAAAACTGCGGCGGCAATGCCGACAACGGACTTGTCGGATCACGCGAATAGTCCAAAGCAGCTTCGGCGGTCGCATACTTCGCCAGAGACGTTCCCATGAAAGCCGCGCCCAGTCCGCTACCTAGGGTACGCAGAAAATGGCGGCGGGTTTCTGCCTGCAACAAGGCTTTCTTCAATTCTGAATTGATCGTCATTGTCACCTGGTCAACGCCGCATCGAGATTGAACAGAACACTGGCCACGGCAGTCATTGCGGTCAGTTGCTTGTTTGATTTTCCGTTGGCGCTCAAACTTTTTTCAAATAATCCGCGTAGCGTCTTCAATTCTCCATCGGTTGGGTCGCGCGACAACACCAAGCGTGCGCCGTATTTGAGTTGCCCGTCAAGCGCATCAGCAGACTTCATCATTCGCTTGGCAAGGTTTTCAGAAGCTTCCTGATATACGGGATCGTTAAGTGTGACCAAAGCCTGCAGCGGTGTGTTCGTGGGGATACGGCGCGCCAGACTGGTATCGTGATCGGAAGCGTCAAAAGTCAAAAAGCTAGGATAGCCGCTGGTGCGTTTGATGAAGGTGTAGATCGCGCGACGATAGCGGTCGGGGCCGGTGGCGTCGACCCACTTGCTATCGTTGTACACCGAATTCCAGACGCCTTGCGGTTGCGGCGGCATCACCGGAGCTCCGCCCATGGTGTTGGACAGAAGTCCACTAGCCATCAGCGCCTGATCACGCACCATTTCCGCGGAAAGCCGTTGTTGCGGGCCGCGCGCCAGCAGACGATTGCGCGGATCTCTTTCCGTGAGTTCCGGAGTTGATTTTGCACTTTGCCGATAGGTTGCGCTGGTCACGAGTTCGCGTAGCAATGCCTTCATGTCCCAATGAAGGTCGTTTTGAAAATGCAGCGCCAGCCAGTCGAGTAACTCAGGATGGCTTGGCTCTTCGCCGACGCTTCCGAAGTTCTCTAGCGTCTCGACAATACCTGTGCCGAAGAGTTGCTCCCAATAACGGTTGACCGCGGTGCGCGCGGTCAAAGGTTGGTCCGGAGAAAAGAACCACTTTGCCAGTGTCAACCGGTTGTGCGGAGCGCCGTCAGGCAGCTTTGGAAACAAGCCAGGCACGTCCGGCGTCAAGGCCGGGCCAATCTTGTTGAGAAAGTTGCCGCGTTCGAACTCCAGTGTTTGACGATCTTCGTAAGGGCGCTGCTCAATAATGATGGGCAACTGGACGCTGGGAATTTTCTCCAGATCGCTAGTGAGTTTTGTGAGTTGCTCCAGGTTGCCGCCGTAGTTCGGGTCCTGCATTAGGCCCGACCAGCGCCGATCACCTGATGCCCACAGCCGCGCGCGTCGAATGAGCGCTGGTTTTGAACTCACGCTTTGCGTCTGCGTAAGCTGGATGCGAATGTGACTGCCGGGAGCCAGTTGCAGAGGTGTCGCGGGAATTCCGATCGCCCATCGGTCTTGGAATAGATTGGGTTCGGAGGCGAATCCGCCGGTTTCGGGTTTAGCTTCCTTACCCGATTTCGAAGCGCGTTTCACCGCCGCTTCCAGATTGATTTCTGAATCGGCTACAAACGTTCGGAATGCAATTTTTTCTTCGCGCCCACCCGGTTGCGCGACCCAAGCTTCCATCTTGTCGACGATGAAGCCGTCTTCCGGCGTATGCCGCGTGGTTTCCGGCTTCTGCGGCAAGACTTCGACGCGAAGCGCGGTCAGAATCTGGGCGTCGGCGTTGGCTGTTAAATCGTAAACCGCTGTTCCGGGAGTATTTGCCGCGGCCCGTGCCTCGCCG
>DATBAT010000118.1:0-14326 GCA_036271375.1 Terriglobales bacterium | reverse complement strand
TCTGCGGGTACGCAGGAGCCGCGACGCATATCCTTTTGAATCCGGCGTCAACCGCACCCACGGTAGGGGCCAGCGGCGCGATCGCTGGAGTGATGGGGGGCTATTTCCTGCTTTATCCCAGGGCGAAAGTCCTGATGTTTTTCTTCACCTTCTGGTGGATGCCCGCGTGGATCGTACTCGGCTACTGGTTCCTGATGCAATTTCTCAGCGGAACCGCTACCGCAATCGCCTACACGCAATCCGAGGGCGGCGTCGCAGTGTGGGCGCACGTGGGGGGCTTTGCAGCAGGGTTAATCCTTATCAAGTTGTTCCCGCAACGCGCGCAACGACAGCGATACGGAACCTGGTAAGCCGCGATTGCTATAATAAAAAAGTAGACGAAGGCGATGGAGTTCGCCATAACCGCCCGCGAGGGCTGATAACTCCTACAGACGCTTTGTAGGAGAACTCCGTGCTCGATTTTCTTATCATCTCGCTGGGCGCAATCGTAGGCGCCTACTCCCGTTATATTTTCAGCCGTCTGGCGGCCAAGATGCTTGGCCCAGCTTTTCCATACGGCACACTCCTCATCAACGTCACCGGCAGCGCCATCGTCGGCTTCTTCATGATCTGGGCCACGGAGCGGGCACTGATCGATCCGCGCTGGCGATTGCTGGTGGTCATCGGATTCTGCGGATCGCTTACGACGTTTTCCAGCTACGCATTCGAAACGATGGCCTATTTTCAGCAAGGACAGTGGGCTTTGATGCTGGGGAATTTCCTAAGCAACAATTTGCTCTGTCTGGCGGGCGCGCTGGCGGGTATGGCGCTGGCGAGGGTGCTGTAAAATGCCCGAAGCGATGGCTGTTCAAATCACCATGTACCTGAGCGAGTCAGACAAGTGGCACGGGCGGCCGCTGCACGTCGCTCTGCTCAACTTGCTCCGCGAAGAAAATGTCTTTGCCGCGACGGTCTATCACACCGTGGGAGGATTTTTCGGCCGTCAGCGGGTGAAGTCATCTCATCTGGTCGATGCGGGTGGAAAATTGCCAGTCGTGCTGACCTTTGTCGATGAAGACGAGCACGTGAACCGCGTTCTGCCTAAGATCAAAGAAATGGCGCCGGCGCACCTGATCCTCCGTGAGAACGTCACCATCGAGCAAGGGAGCCTCGCCTAACCGTGTCTACGCAACCTCTCGATATTCTGGCGATTGCCGCACACCGTGACGACGTCGAACAGACGTGTGGCGGCACCATGCTCAAGATGGCGCAGGCAGGACGCCGCACCGGCATTCTCGACCTCACACGCGGCGAGATGGGGACCCGCGGCACCATGGACGATCGCGAGCGCGAGTCCGGGGACGCTGCCCGCATTCTGCGAGTCTCCTGGCGGCAGGCGCTGGATATCCCCGATGGCCGCGTAGAGAACACCTGGGAGAATCGGCTGAAGGTGGCGCGGGTGTTGCGTGAACTTCGGCCAAAGGTCGTGATCTTACCCTATTGGAAGGGACGACATCCCGACCACTACACGGCGTCTACTCTGGGATATGAGGCTTGCTTCCTCGCCGGATTGGCAAAGCTCGACGCGACGCGGCGGGCCGAAGATATCCCGATGATGCCGGCGTTCCGGCCGTTCAAGATCGTCTACGCGACCATGTACTACGATGTGCGTCCCACATTCGTCGTCGATATCACCGAGCAGTTCGAGACCCGGCTGCAATCGCTGCTGGCATACAAATCGCAATTCAGCGATCAGGATGCCGGAAAGGGAATCTTTCCAGCGGAAGCAGAGATTCGGCCACGGGTAGACGCAATGGCGCGCTTCTATGGGATGCTCGGGGGCGTGACCTACGCGGAGCCTTTTTTGCAGAAAGAAGTGGGGCTGGTGGAAGATTTGACGTTGTTGCCGGTCAAATCCATTTAACTTCTATTTCTTCACCGCTACCGCTAACCCATCCCGAAGCGGCAAGATCGTGGTGAACAAATCCGGCGAGGCGTAAAGCAGCCGGTTCAACTCCTGGATCCCTTTCGTGGTCGGTTCAGCAGCGTCCTTCTGCGCCGCCCGTCCGCTCCACAAAACATTGTCGGTTATGAACAGCCCGCCCTTACGCAGCTTGGCCAGGGCGATGCGAAACACTCGCGGATAGTCTTCCTTATCGACGTCGTTGAAGATAATGTCGAACTCCTGCTTTTCTTCCGACAGCAGTTCCAGCGCATCGCCAACTCTTACGTTGATCCGCTTGCTGACGCCTGCGCGTTCAAAATAGCCGCGCGCCTCGGCGGCGTTCTTTGAATTCCCGTCGGTGTAAGTAACACGGCCGTGTTCTCCAACCGCGCGCGCCCACCAGATGGTCGAGTAGCCAATCGCGGAACCGAGTTCGAAAACTGACTTGGCTTGGATCATCTGCGCCAGTTGAAACAACACCCTTCCAACCGCCGGTCCAACGATGGGAATCTTGCGAGTGCCGGCTTCGGCCTCCATGTGCGTGAGTACTTCATCGCGAGGCGGCAAGAGCGAGTAGAGATAGTCGTCAACTTCCGGCGCGGTTATGCCGTCGTGACGCCATTGCGGACGTGTTTCCGATTCAGCCACGTTCACCTCACCCTTTCGTGTAGAGACGTAGCTCCGCTACGTCTTGCAGCGGCACAGACGCAGCCGAGACGTTGCAGAGCAACGTCTCTACGCCAAAGTGTCGCCAGGCTTCAACGCTAACACCTCGGTCTCAGGCACCAGCGCCCGTAACTCTTGCGGCGTTCCGGTCAGCACCGGGAAAGTTCCAAAGTGCATGGGAATCACCGTCTTCGGTTTCAACAACCGGCAGGCGTAGGCAGCTTCCTTCGTCCCCATGGTGAAGTGGTCGCCGATCGGCAGCATGACGATCTCCGGCGCATAGAGCTTACGGATAATCTTCATGTCACCGAATACATTGGTATCGCCCGCGTGGTAGATCTTCACACCGTTGGCGAACTCGATCACATAACCGCAAGCCTCGCCGCCGTAGATAATTTCGTCCCCGTCTTTAATGCCGCACGAGTGCTGCGCATGCACCATGGTGACCTTGATGTCGCCGACGGTCTGCGTCCCGCCTTTGTTCATGGGCGAAGTCTGCTTGGCGCCTTTCTTCTCCAGCCAGGCGCAAAGCTCGAAGATTCCAACCACTTTAGGATTGTGTCTCTTAATAATCTCCACCGCGTCGCCGATGTGGTCAAAGTGGCCGTGGGTGCATAGCATCACGTCGACTTTCTTGACGTCTTTTTCTTTCTCCGGACACATTGGATTCCCCATCACCCAGGGGTCTATCAGGATGGTCGTGCCATCAGGAGTTTCAATGCGAAACGTCGCGTGCCCTAGCCAGGTAAGTTTTATGCCGTTCAAATTCATAGATAAGACTCGACTGCTAGTTTAATATGAAGCGCCGTGACTGAGTTGAAGGTTCTGATTTCGCGCCAGCAGATTGCCCAACGCGTCGCGGCGATGGCGTCAGAAATTGGACGTGATTTCAGGAACGAACCGGTGATTTTGATCGGCGTGCTCAAAGGCGCGGCGATTTTCCTGGCCGATCTTGCCCGGGAACTCCCACTGGACGCCACCTTCGACTTTATCGGTGTGTCCAGCTACGGCGTGCGACCCAATCCTGAGGACGAATTGCGCGGCGGCTGGGACTCAACCGGCGAAGTTCGTTTCACTAAGGATGTCGATCAATCGTTGGCAGACAAGAATGTAATTCTGATCGAAGATATTCTCGATACGGGGTTGACTCTGACTCGTCTAAAAAAGCATTTGGGCGCACATAACCCGCGTGCGCTCAAGATCGCCACGCTGCTCGACAAGCCTTCGCGCCGCAAGCAGCCGATTCAGGCGGATTATGTGGGCTTCACCATTCCCGACGAATTTGTCGTCGGCTATGGCACGGACTACGCTGAGATGTATCGCAACCTTCCCGATATTTGCGTTCTGCCCAGAGAGTAAGAGATGCGGTTCGCCCGCTTTCGTTCCACAAGGTCCGCGGTCGTACGCTGTTATGATGGACTCTGTGGTGAGCCCCGTTTCACAATCTGACATCTTGCAGGTCGAGCCGCTGTTGCTGGAAGTGGCCGACGTGGTCAACTCCACCCTTGACCTCGACACTACGCTTCGCCGTGTCGCCGAGTTGGTGCGTAAAGTCATTGATTATCAGATATTTGCGATTCTATTGTTAAACGAAAAGGCGCAAGATTTACATATTCGTTTTCAAGTCGGATACCCGCGAGAAATTGCCGACCGGGTGAAGATCAAAGTCGGGGAAGGCGTCACCGGCCTGGCCGCGCAGCGGCGCGAAACCGTGCTCGTAAACGACGTCACTCAGGAGCCGCAGTACATCAACGCCGTCGCCGATGTTCGTTCGGAGTTGGCGGTTCCGCTGATCGTGAAGAACCGCGTAATCGGTGTAATCAACATCGAGTCGGAGCAGAAGGACTATTTCCGCGAAGACCACGTGCGGCTGCTAACGCTCATTGCGTCGCGCATGGCGGTTGGCATCGAGAACGCCCGGCTGCATACCCGCACTTCACGGCAGGCAAAGACGCTTTTGCTGATGAACGAAATTGCTCGCGAACTCACGTCGATTCTAAATGTCGACGAGTTGCTGAAGCATATCGCCGAGCTACTTTCGCGCCTGATCGACTACCAAATGTTCAGCATCTTGCTGCTGGATGCTTCGGGCGAGAAGTTGCAGCATCGATTTTCGCTGCGCTTTCAGGAAAATATCCAGATCAAGCACGATATTCGGATCGGCGATGGACTGGTCGGACACGCGGCGCAGCATAAGCATGCGGTGCTGGTTCCTGATGTCAGCAAGGACAAGCGCTACATTGCGCTGAATCCCGAGACCCGCTCAGAACTGGCCGCCCCGCTGATCTACAAAGACAAAGTCATCGGCGTGCTCGATCTTGAGCACACGAAGAAGGGCTTCTTCACCGAAGACCACAAACGCACAGTGAACACGTTGGCGGCGCAAGTGGCCATTGCGCTGGAAAACGCCCGACTCTACGAGGAGATCAACAAGCAGGAAAAGCGATTGGAACGCGACCTGGCGATGGCGCGGGAACTGCAATTCCGCCTGCTGCCGCAATCGCGTCCGGTGCTGCGCAATCTGGAGATTGCCGCCAAGTTTGCTCCGGCCCGTGCCATCGGCGGAGATCTTTACGACTTCGTCAGCTATTCCCTTTCGCGTACCGCCATTGTCATCGGCGACGTAAGCGGCAAAGGCGCTCCTGCGGCGATTTATGCGGCGTTGGTCAGCGGCATTCTGAGGTCGCACTCTCCTATTGAACCGTCGGCGTCAGAAATGCTCTCGGCGGTTAATTTCTCGTTGGGAGAACGTCGCATTGACGGGCAGTTTGTGTCGATTATCTACGCCGTATGGGACGACGAAAACCTCACGTTGAACGTCGCTAACTCCGGATTACCTCGACCGCTTTACTGCCACGACGATCAGATCGAAATCATTGAGGCGACCGGCTTACCGCTGGGGCTCTTCGACGACGCGGAGTACGAAGAGTTCAGCTTCCAGGCGAAGCCCGGCGATCTGTTCGTATTCTTCAGCGACGGAATTCTTGATGCGACGAACAAGGCCGGCGATCTGTTTGGCCGACGCGGCGTCGAGCAAATCGTCCGCTGTTCGGCCGGTTCGGCGCAAGAGATCGTGGACGCGATCTTTCTCGCGGTTGCCGACCACGCATCGGGTGTCGAGACCTTTGATGATCAGACGGTGGTCGCCATTCGCGTGAAAGACGCCTCAGAAACCACCAAGTGATGCGCGCGCGAACTCCATTAGCGGGACGTCCTCCGGGATTCGTCTATCGTGGCGGCGCACTTCATGCCGACCAAATGTCGCTGGAATCTTTGGCCAAGCGCTTCGGGACACCACTTTACGTTTATTCCGCTTCGACCATTCGCCAACGCCTGTCGTCGTTTCAAAAAGCATTTAAGAAAATTCCGCACACAGTTTGCTATTCGGTAAAGGCAAACTCGAATCTCTCTATTCTTCGGATGTTGGCCCGGATGGGTTGTGGCTTCGATGTTGTCTCGGGTGGAGAGCTAGAACGCGTACTGCTCGCCAATCGTGCGAGCGCAAAGCGCGTGGTGTTTTCTGGCGTGGGGAAAACCGTTAACGAGATGGAGTTAGCGCTTCGCGCCGGCATCCTGATGTTTAACGTCGAGAGCGCATCGGAACTCGAATCTCTGACCCGATGCGCCTCCAGACTGAAGAAGAAGGCGCGCATTGCCCTGCGAGTGAATCCCGATGTTCCTGCGGAGACTCATCCCTACATCTCGACTGGCCTGCATCAGCACAAGTTCGGCGTGCCGATTCAGCAGGCGCGGGAGCTTTGCCGCCAGGTGAAAGGTGACGAGTACCTTCAAGTTGGTGGCGTAAGCGTACATATCGGATCGCAAATCACAGACATGGCCCCGTTCGCGGCCACCATGGAGCGCGTTGCTGATCTCGTTCGCGATCTGCGAAGCGATGACTATGACATTGAATACGTCGACGCAGGCGGCGGACTGGGAATTTCCTATGAGCAGCGCGACCAGACGCCCTTTGCGGAGCGCGTTTCCGACTACGCCAACGCACTGTTCCAACCTCTGCGCAAACTAAAGGTTCACCTTCTGTTGGAGCCCGGACGTTCGATCATCGGACCCGCCGGAGTTCTGCTTACCCGCGTGATCTACCGCAAACAAAATGGGGAGAAGACATTTCTGGTGGTTGATGCTGCTATGAACGATCTCATTCGGCCATCTCTCTACAAGGCCTACCATGAAATCGTTCCCGAGAAGGCAGCCAGAGCGCACCCCGAAGTGGTGGATGTTGTTGGCCCGGTCTGTGAAAGCGGAGATTTTTTTGCGCGCGACCGTGAGCTGCCCAAGACAGAAGAAGGCGCCCTGCTCGCGCTCCTGGACACCGGGGCTTACGGAATGTCTCTGGCGTCCAACTACAACACCCGCCCGCGACCTGCCGAGATTCTCGTCGATGGCAGGTCTGCCAAGGTCATTCGCAAGCGAGAAACCGTGGGCGATTTGGTCGCGTTAGAAAAGAAATAGACCTGAGAACGAAATATAACTTTGTCATCCCTCGCTATCGCTCAGGGATGGCAGAGCTATCCAAGCGACTAAAACAGGCGCGAACCGAGGGAATATCCGCGCCTGCCTTTCTCACTTACAGCGAATTGATAAACGCCAGCAACTGATCTTTCTGGCGGTCGCTCAAATCCCGGAAAGCGCGCGTCACCGATCGCGCTTCGCCGCCGTGGCGCAGAATTGCGTTCTCGCGGGTCGCTGACAAACCGTCGTGCATCAGGCGATCGCGAGTCCGCAGTCCCCACAGAGGAGCAGTGCGCAATTTGTTGGCGGTTTCCGGCGGACCATTCTGCTGAATGCCGTCACCGGTATCGACGTCATGCAGCAAAAAGTCGCTGTAAGGGTGAATGGTTTTGTTTGCCAGTTCTTTGGGCACGGTAAACGCACCACCATTCACCAGGGTGCCCTCCGGAGCAGTCGTGATAGAAGTTACGTGGCAAGTGGCGCAGCCGATTTGGGCGAAGATCTGTGCTCCTGCCTGGGCCTTCTGCGTAAAGAAGGCTTTGGGATCGACGGGCGGCGCCAGCGTTCCCCGCATGAATGCTGCGAAGTGGTCAATGTCGCCTAGTCCGTCTGGTCCGGTCGGATCCTCAGGATCAGTCGTCGTCTTGCAAACCGTGGTCGTGTCGACCGGCTGCAGGCGACTGGTGATTCCCTGCTCGTTGAGATACGCGTCGGCTGCGAACGACAACAAGCTGGAATGCTGATCCTTCCAACCAAAGCGGCCGACCGCCGTCTTTCCGGGGGCTTCGCTGACCGGCACCTGGATGGCTTGGCCCGCGATTCTGCCATTGCTTAGCTGGCGCTGCTGCTTCGCAATGCCCTGTAATGTACTGTCAGCAATCGCCTCGACGAATCCGTCGCCGAGAATGCTCAATGACATCCGGAATGTACGAATGTCTTCCGACGACGGCGCTGTCTGCTGCGCCTCTGGACACATGGCACGATCATTCACCAGCGAACGGCTCGGGACGGCCGTCTGTCCGTTATTAATCATGATGGTCGGGGCAACGAATTGCCCTCGGCGATTGTTATGTCCAACGCGGAATTCCGAAATCTGACTGGCACCGCCAGTCACTGGGTTTTGATGGCAGGCGGCACATGACTGTGCGTTGTAGATTGGCCCGAGTCCCTTATCTACGCCGTCTGTTTCTTCGAACACTGCCTGGTCGCTGGTAAACGATTCTCCGACCGGACCGGGCAAGCCGTTTCCGATGCTGGTGGTGCCGCTGTTTTCTGTGTATGTCGGAGTTGAATATCCGGTGAGTGCTTCCGTAGCTGAATCGCTTCGCAATAGAGCCACGCTGCCGGGGACAACGATAAACAGCACAACCAGGGCTACGATCTTCCAAGCTTTCATTCCGCACCTCCAAGCACGGCAAGACACACGTGTTGCGTTAGCTGGGCAAGCTAAGTTGGTTCAGCGGCGCAGTACGACCGTTCTGCTGGGACACGACCAGGAGGAAGTCCGGTCATGCATCCAAGGGAAAACAGTCCTCGGAGGGCCAGTGGCGGAGGCCCGTCTAAAGGTTTTCTTTTTCTACTTGAGACTTAAGTTAGATACAGATTAGAGGGAATTTAAGTTTGTATTGAACTTTAGTCAACGGCCCGGAAGTACACACTTCTATCGAGAATGGTCAATGTCCTCGAGATTGTCCTTCCTATTCTGTGAGTCCCAAGTGACTTTTCCACCGACGAATGTCTTCAATACCCGTACTTCGCGGATTTTGTCGGGAGGAATAGAGAAGATGTCCTCACTGAGAAGTACCATGTCAGCGAGTTTTCCACTGGTGATCGTGCCTTTTTCTTTGTCCTGAAATTCGGCATAGGCGGAACCAAGAGTGTAAGCTTCGACCGCTTCCGCCACAGTTAACTTCTGTTCGGGGAACCATCCGTTGGGATTTTTGCCGTCGAGAGTTTCGCGCGTAACGGCGGCATACAGCCCGAGCATGGGATTCAACGGCGCGACAGACCAGTCCGTACCAAAGGCAAGCCGTACACCACGCTCCAGGAATGTGCGGAACGCATAAGTGCGGCTGGCGCGATCATGTCCGATGCGTCCCTCTGCCCACCGTCCGTCGTCAATCGCATGGTAAGGCTGCATGGAGGCAATCACGTGCAACCTGGAGAAGCGGCCGAAGTCCTTTGCCGCCATGTGCTGCGCATGCTCGATGCGGAAACGCCGGTCGGCGTCTCCGTGGGCTTTCACGATCTCTTCGTAGAAATCGAGGATCGTCGATATGCCACGGTCGCCAATGGCGTGAGTGCAGAGTTGCAGGCCAGCGGCGTCCGCTTTCATCATGCGGTCTTGCATGAGCGATAGCGGGTGCAATTCGTCGGAAAGAATGCCGTGATTTCCCGGCTGGTCGTTAAAATCGTCGAAGAAGTAAGCCGTTCTCGATCCCAGTGATCCGTCGGCATAACCTTTCAGTGCGCCGATTCTCAAATAAGGGCTCCCGAAGGCACGGCGAACTCCAACCTTGGTTAGATCGTCTACTTGCGTGATGAGCGGCGCGGGGTACACCCGGCTGGTCAACTCTCCGCGTTCGAGCAGTTCGGCATAAACATGAATGTCGGCGAACTCGGGGTTCATATGCTGCACGCTGGTTACGCCCAGGGCGGCGGCGTGGGCCAATGCCCTTCGCGCAGCATGCAGGCGTTGATCGTGGGTATACGGCGGAATCACTTTCGTGACTAAATCCATCGCCGCGTCTTTTAGCGCCCCCGTTGGATTGCCCTGCGGATCTTTCACGATGACGCCGCCCGGCGGGTCGGGGGTCTTCGCGGTTATACCGGCCAGCTTCAAAGCAGCCGAGTTCGTCAGCACCATGTGGCCGTCATAGCGGCTTACGAATACCGGGTGGTCACCGGTGGCGGGGTCAATGAGTTCTTTCGTCGGAAGTTGCGGCGGGGTCCACTTGGTTTCATCCCAGTCGCCGCCCATCATCCACTCGTCTTTACCCAGTTTGTTTACCTGCGATGCAATCCGGTTTCTGAATTCTTCCGCGCTGGTGGCATCGTTCAGTTGTACCGAGTCAAGTTGCATACCGCCGTCGATGAAGTGCACGTGCGCGTCGTTAAAGCCCGGCAGCAAGAGTTTTCCGCCGGCATCGACAACTTCGGTCTTGCTTCCCTTCCACATCTGAATGTCGGCGTTTGACCCCACGGCGACGATGCGATCCCCCAACACCGCGACCGCCTGGGCGCTCGGCATGGCCTTGTCGACGGTCCAAACGTTCGCGTTGACAATGATGAGGTCAGCGGCAGGTTTTGATTGCGTGAACGCGGCGGTGCTTGCGAGCAACAGGAAGAGAAGCCAAAGATTTTTCATGGAAGGCTAACGCTGTCCCCATTTGAGTTTGGTGCGGAGCACGTCGAAGAACGTTCCCTTGATGCGGAACAGTTGTACCTGAAGGTCTGACTTGCGGCAAACCAGGCGGTCGTCGTTATAAATTTCCATGCCCAGTTGACCGTCCACGCTGAGATAGGCTTCGTCGGTGCCGGTGCGAGCGACAATCTCAATTACGGAAGTATCGGGCACCACCAATGGACGATGGGTCAGCGAATGCGCCGATACCGGTGTAACTACCAAACCTTTAACCGACGGCATCAGGATGGGGCCGCCCGCGGCCAACGAATAGGCCGTGGAGCCGGTGGGAGTTGCGACGATCAGACTGTCGGCTTGATAGCTCGACACGAACACGTCGTCAATGTAGACGTCGCAGTGATTCAGCCGGGCGATCGTACTCTTGCCAATGACGATATCGTTTACGGCGTCGTAGTGCGCAACCCGTGCGTCGCCGCGCATAACGTCGCAATGCAGCATCGACCTGCTTTCGCGGATACAGCAACTCTGCTCGATAGCCGCAAGCGTCGTGTAAAGCTCTTCCAGCGGCACCTCGGTCAGGAACCCGAGCGAGCCCAGATTGATCCCCAGTACCGGAATTCCCGCGGGAGCCACGGCGCGGGCCGCGGCCAGCAGCGTTCCATCCCCGCCCAGCACCACGACCAGGTTCAGCGGATGCTTCGACATCTCGTGACGCGGAAGCACGGTCAGCCCCGGAGCATAAGGTGCAGTCTCCGCGTCGATGAATATCTGATAATTATTTCGTTGCAGCCACGTCAGCAGGCCGGGAACGATTTCCGCGAGTTCCGGTTTCGAGGGCTTGGAAATGATACCGACAAACTTGGTCTGCCCGGTCGAAGTTGTGCTCATAGTGAGACTGAAATTGTACAAGTAAACTCGCAACGGCGGGTTAGAACGTGGCGCGCAAAAGAAACTCGCGATTACCTTCCGCTCCCAGGATGGGAGAATCGATCACGTCAGTTGCGAGGCATGCGAGTGAAGCGAGGGTTGAGCGCACTTTTTCGACCGCGCCCAGATGTGCCTCCGGGTCTTTCACAATGCCGCCTTTGCCTACTTTCTCCCGGCCTACCTCGAACTGCGGCTTCACCAGCACCACCAACTCTTTTGGCGCGGCTGCTTGCACAACTGCGGGCAAGACCAGCGTAGCCGAGATGAAGGACACATCCATTGTCACGAAATCGGCAGTCGAGCCGATTTGATCGCGCGTCAGGTAGCGCGCGTTTGTTTTTTCCAGCAGGGCCACGCGGGGATCGTTGCGCAGGCCGAAATCGATTTGTCCGCGGCCGGTGTCCACGGCGATCACTCGTGCTGCACCGCGCTGAAGCAGACAATCGGTGAATCCGCCGGTGGACGCTCCGACATCCAGGCAAGTCTTCCCGGTGACATCGATTGCCCAATGATCCAAGGCCCTCTCCAGCTTCAGTCCACCCCGGCTTACATACTTGAGGTCTTCGCCTAGCACTCGAATCTCGACGTCTTCGGCGACCGAGGTTCCTGCTTTTTCTATTTTTTGATCGTTGACCAGAATTTTTCCCGCGAAGATTAGTGCTTGGGCGCGTTCACGCGATGGCGCCAGCTTGCGATCCAGCAGCAACTTGTCGAGGCGCACTTTCAATTCATTTCTCTTTTGGAATTTCTAGCACCGTTGTGTGTGCAATGTGTAGAAGCACCTGCAAAGACTACACTTGCAGAGATGAATCTATTTTTTCCACACGCTTTTCCAAAATCATGTTGAAAACGAGACGCATTCCACGAGCTTTCGAACAAAAAATTAAGCCGCTCCAAAGAGCGGCTCTCAAAAAAATTGAAGGAACAAATTTAGCCGGCGACTTCTTCCAGCAATTTCTGGTCGATATCGAAGTTGGAGTGCAAATTCTGCACATCGTCCTGATCTTCTAACGCTTCCATCAAGCGGATCATGGTCGATGCCGCCGGACCTTCGAGCTTGATGTAGTTTTGCGGAATCATCGCGACACTGGCCGAGGCAGGAGTAATGCCTGCCTTCTTCACCGCTTCGAGCACAGCTTCGTAAGCGGAAGTCGGCGTCAACACTTCCCAGTTATCGCCATCGTCGCGCAGGTCATCGGCGCCAGCATCGAGCACGATGGCCATCAAGTCATCTTCCTTCGCCGCCGACTTCGGAATCACAATGTCGCCTTTTTTCGAGAACATCCACGAGACCGCTCCGGCTTCCGCCATGTTACCGCCATTCTTACCGAAGGCATGGCGGACTTCGCTGACCGTTCGATTGCGATTGTCGGTACTAATTTCCAGAAGCACAGCGACCCCGCCAGGACCGTAGCCCTCGAGCGAAAACTCCTCGTAACTGACGCCTGGAAGTTCTCCGGTACCGCGCTGAATGGCGCGCTTAATATTGTCGGCCGGCATGTTCTCGGCCTTGGCGGCGGCGACGGCGGTACGCAGCCGCGGATTCATGTCAGGATCGCCACCGCTCTTGGCGGCAATGCTGATTTCTTTGATCAGGCGCGTGAAAATCTTGCCTCGCTTGGCATCGAGGGCGCCTTTCTTATGTTTGATTGTCGCCCATTTAGAGTGGCCGGACATGGAAATACCTCGTCTTCAGTGAGCTCGAATTGCGTAGGATTCGCCCGTAGAGGAGATCACAGGATTGCCTCGAAAACACCGTGGCGAACAAAAATTATAGCATGGGGGCTTACGGCGACTTACGTTTTGTGCATGCTGCGAAACGCCCCCAAACACTTCTCTGCAGTTTCCAGTTCAGAGTAGCGGCTACCCTCCTGCTCCACCAAATAGTACTCCACTCCGCCAACGCTCTCCGCTGCCGCGAAGATTCCCTTCCAATCTGCTGAACCTTCTCCGAAGAGCACTTCATAACCTTTTTCGGCGGACCAGTCTTTGCAATGAATGGAATGAATGCGTCCAGGGTTGGCACGAATCCATTCCACGGGATCGGGCCCCGCGTTGATGCAAGTACCGACATCCAACTGCAACATGACCGACGGCTTTGTGTTCTTGGCCAGGATTTCCATCGGGCGCACGCCGTCGACTTTGGTGAATTCCGTCTGATGATTGTGATAGCCAACTTTGAGTTTAGATTTCTTTAAGGCATCCGCCGCGTGGTTAAGCATCTCGGCGATTTCTTTCCAACCATCCAGGCCGGGATTGGGCTGTGAACTGGCAACTACCAGATATCTCGTGCCAAGAATATGGTTCAGCTCGATCGCCTTCTGAATCTTCTCCGCGGTCACGTTCGAAGCATCGTTGTGTGTCGAATAGCATTTGATGCCGAGGCCGTCCATCAACTTCCGCATCTGTTTGGCCTGGGTCTGGCTCCATTCGTAATATGGAGCGTAGAACTCCACGCACTGGTATCCCATCTTGGCGACCGCCCGCACCGTGGCCTCCGGATCTTTCTTCAGCTCTTCGCGGACGGAATAAAGCTCAAGCCCCACAGGGATCGACTTTGAAGCGTAAGCCTTGAGCGCCCAAGGCAACATGGCGGAAACCGCGATAAAGGAACGGCGAGTGCTAGACATGCACGACATCCTACGCCTACACGAAAGAAATGTAGAGACTTAGGTCGGCTAGGTCTTTGCCCTCGAACACGCACCCATGGCGCTGCTGAGACGGAGCCGAGCCACGTCTCTACATTTAAAACGACGTGTCATCCTGAGGAGCGCCTTTTGCGACGAAGGACCTCATTCTTTTAATCTGTCCAGCCGCACCGGCGAGGGATTTCTACAGGTGAAACTCACGTAGAGACGTAGCTCCGCTACGTCTCAGTTCCCGGCAGTGCCTTAGCGGATCCAGAACTCATTCGCGTCCGATACGCATAGATGATCGCCAACAATGGCGGCGCCAGCAGCACTCCCCAGAACGGA
>DATBAT010000117.1:0-3504 GCA_036271375.1 Terriglobales bacterium | reverse complement strand
GTTCCACGTGTGTCAAAACTCCGTCTCCCAAGCTCCGCAATTCTCTCTTTTTTGAAGTTCGTTCCGCAGCGCGGGCAGCGCAACTTGGCGGCCATAAGTATTGACCCTAATAAGCCCAACACGGCACCACCGCCAGTTGCTAGGGCACTTTGCTCGCCCTTGGAAAGTTGAAGCGGGATGAAATCTATTAATACTATCCACAGCACTACGACGGGAACGACAACACGCAAAGAGAGCACGCGGGTTCGTTTGAAGTGCTCTGCGATAGTTGGAACGCGTGACAGCCTACTCGGATCGATGCTTGGCAGAAGTGTCCTAGCCCAGATAAAGAAAACCGCAAACGCGACGCACAACACAGCCGTGCCGACTTGCACGTCTTGCTTGCTTGTATGCCCGGAAAACACTCCTACGAACGCCGCAACAACCGCTGCAACTAGAAAGAGGGCGATGCTAACCAACTGCGCATGGCGTTGAACAAACTCGCGGGTTGTCTGCTTCATGAACTGCGATGCCTCCTGGGCGCCCGTTGTTTTCTTTGCCGCCACAAACGCTACGCCATGGCATAAGGCGTGGCAATTCGAAAAGACTAATGCCAACGTCTGCTTCGGCGAAGGTAAAAGCCGCCCGGTCAGCGTCTGCAGTTGGCCGGTTGCGCCAGTTCAGGTAACCAGTATTCCCGTGTTTAGCTAAACGCCGGGGGATCAACTCATCCAGCGCAGCCACGATGGCGTCACCTTCCGCGGCGGGGATGAAGCTGTCTTTCATCGCCATGGGCCGCCGGGCTTCCAGCTCTTGTCGAATGGCGCCTTCCTTGCTGTTGCAGCGAGAACGGGGCCGGCGAACGCGGCATTGGCCGCGATCACCGCCGCAAATTCAATTGAAGCAGTTGTGCCTGGCAGACGCCGGACGAAGCCAGCCCATTGTGCGGCTTTGCCTTCGATCGCTGCGAATTGCGTTGTCAGTGCTATTGGCGTATCGCCAGGAACGGTGGTTTTACGCCGTCCGAAGGTTTCGGAGATCGCACGGCTGAGTACGGCCCCTTCGAATGATTCCGCCGCAGCCAGGGCCTGGATATCGAAGAAGTCGCGCATGCGACTGTTCTTGGAACCCAGTTCCACCATTGCGTGCAGTTTTTCGGCGATGGCGGTCTCCGGTCGATAGGCCCGCAGTCTCGGTTTTGGCAAATCCAGAAGAGTTGGGTATTCGATCCAAGCCGGCTCCGGAAAAACGGCATCGCCAATTCCAACATCTACTTGTACTTTGAGCCGTGCGCTGCCCAGAAGAGCAACGAGGGTGGCGCGCTGTCCACCGTACGCATCTTCGACTCGAATCGGAGCAACCCGGAGGGAAGACGTATCGAATTCCAATCCATCCGGTTCGACTTCCATCCTGCATAGATCGGTGAAAATCTGCAGAAGTGTTTCCCCGTTGATATCGCCGAAGCCCAGAAGGTCGGCATCGCGTGTTGGACGAATCGCCTCACCGAGCCAGGCGAGCAGCATCAGGGCTCCTTTGAGTACGAAACGGTCGGCGTAAGGTGAACGCGACAGTCGATAGAGCAGTCGCTCCGCTGCATAGCGCGCGAGCACAAGGTTGGGATCGAGGTTCAGTGCGTGTGCATGGCGCACCAGACGCACCTGGACGGAGACTGCGAGCCCCGTGCTCATGCCACAACGCCCTCAACGTACGGGCGCATGACGCGCTCCACGCGACAGGCCTTGGCTGCCCGGTCGAGGTCAGGCATCTTGAAGCGACGATCGCGCCACGCTTCGCGCAGCGCCTCGACAGCCACTTCGACACCTATCCGATTGCGGGCCTTGAAGAGATCAGCCAGGGTCTTCGCCACGCTGTAGACGCGCACGGTCTGGCGCTCGATCCGGTGGGCTTCAATTCCTTCGGAGAAAGCCATTCCTGAATAGCGCACGACGCGCAGCGCGGGACTGAATAGCTTGGGAGCCGTGCTGCCGCGCTCAATCGCGACCCAGACTTCGGCGGGCACCTGCGTGCCGATACCGTGAAAGCTCAGGGCCGAGAGAAGGCACACGACACCGTGCGGCGCGGCCACTGACGCCAGCACGAGACCATGATGCTCGGTGATTTCAGCATTCGGGTACCGATATCGACCCGGTGCAATACGCTCCAGGGCGCCTTCGGCCACCAGTCGAGTGAGGTATTGCGTATGGATTCCGGCATCGGCAACGGATCGCCGATCCAGGAATCCATTGGTCTTCAGGAGAAATTCTATGCGTTGTCGGTAAGTTCGGGGCATGTGGCAAATAATATACAGATTATAGCATCTGTCAATGATTTGCCACACTAGGGCGGGCGGCAGCTTGACTATTACCTTCCTCAGACGAGGAGCAGGCTCGAAAGCGACATTGTGAGGGGTTTCCCCAACTTAAAATTGGGGGCGACGTTATTTTAGGTTGAGGCGCTAACCTAAATTAACGAATTAGGCCTTGCGCTCCCGGCCCTCCGGACTACTGCGAGTACTCCCGCGGCGCCACCGTCCGTGCTTCCCGCGACCCTCGCGCAACAGCCGCGACCCGGTGCTCGTCGGTGGTACGAGGAGGGCTCCATCATCAGTCCTTTTATTGGGTGGATCAAACCTCGAGGCGTCGGAGCGGTAAGCCAGCCCCAGTACTTCTTGGGAGCGTCGTCTGGCGCACGAACACCGACACCTGCCCGTGAAGCCGGGAGAGATCTCCCGCCCGACCGGGTAGCACGCAGACTGAGGCAACTGCATGCGGCGCTAGCCCGACTCCCGCCGGCCTTGCGCGGGAGTCTTCCCACCTACATGGGAGAACTAAGCGATGTGCTCTCTCTTCTGACGGATCACACCGCGTTGCCAGCAATCTCCGCGGCTGACCGCGATCTGCTGGCGAACACGTTCGATCAGTTGCGGGTGAGGCTAGAAGCGCTGGTTTGTGCGGACAGATTCGTCCCCCTACACGGCGCACCGCATCCGCACAATGTGCTGGTCGTTGGAGCATGCCGAATGGCACCTTTGATACGTTAGGCACCACATCGCTCCGAATGTCCTGTAACGGGCAGGCTGCATGGGATGGTCGGAGGCTTCCGCCGCCTTGCCTGCGAGTTGATCGTAGTCGCCCGGCGGTTGACAGCACGCGGCTATAGGAACTGAATCGCTGACTAATCCCCGGCATACCCCGCCTCAAGCTGGTGTCGCACGGCCAGGATGAGGACAATGTCTTCGGCGGGAAGCCATCGGTACTTCGCGATGTATCCGTAACGTCCGCGTGACAGGATGAGTTCGCGGCGCCCCAACTCGGCGGCTCGGCCCAGCTGCGGATGCTCTGCCAGAAGTTCGAACGCCTTGCGGGCGCTTAGAATCTGCTCGCGCGCTCTTTGCGGGTCCTCCGCGGCGATGAAGTCAAAGAGTCGCTCGAGATCGGCGAGCACTCGCTGGGTTATTTTGACGCTCGCCATGTGCGGGCCTTGGGACGGCGCGCCTTTCCGCCGGATGCCCGCGCGGTCAGATAG
>DATBAT010000116.1:0-2602 GCA_036271375.1 Terriglobales bacterium | reverse complement strand
ACGTGCCATTTCTCAACATTGTTCTCGATCCTGATCTGCTCAATCTGCTCGGCAAGCGCTTCCAACTGGCTAGGGCCGTAGTCACCTTTGGGACTGCGTCCCGACCCCGGCAAATCAACCGCATGGCAAGCGTAGTGGCCGCCGAGCCTTTCGATTACGCCATTCCACAACTGGCCGCTGGTCGGAATGCCATGGATGAACAACACCGGGTAGCCGGCACCGCGAGAAAGCAGATACATGGTCGTCCTCTCAACTGGCCGCTTCGGGCGTCAGTGGAAACCGCTTACAAAGAAAATGAAATATCCATGCGCTGGCGCGGAAGCACCCCAAAAGAAGATTCAACACTGACGTCGAAACCACTCCGTTCGGCTTCAGACGCGCGTAGACAACGTTCATGCTCCACGCCGGGCTGGTATAGGCCGTACCGGCGCTTCCGACACCGATGCGATTTCTAACCGGAGTTTCGTAAATGATCTTTTCAATCCCGCTGTTAAAAAATTTCGCCATTTGCAAAATGCGGCTGCTGTAGCAGATTCTCGAGGCCCAAGAGAGTTTTCCCCGGTTGCGATGTTTGAGAATCAGTCGGGAGGCTTCCGCCGCATGGCGCAACGCGCCCGTCACCCCATTCGAAGTCATGGGATCGACCATCGAGGCGGCTTCTCCGGCCATCAACCAATTCGGACCGGCTGCTCTGGTAAACGCGCGGCAGCGGAAAGAAGTCACGTTCGTGGGTTCGCCGGTTCCGGATGTGACCAGTTCTCGCAAGTGCGGAAATCGTTTCAATCCGTCCTGGAGTATCTGGTCTACCGAAAGACCTTGCTCGCGCTTGGCCTTCACGGATATACCGGTAGTTGTGTATCCCACACTGACGACTTTCGTACTAATGGGAATTTCCCAAATCCAGTCCAGATATTCCGACGGCGCCGGATCCATATATAGGGTCGTACCTTCAACGGTGGCAGGCGTTGGGAAGTAGCTCCAAATCGCTACCTTCGTGGGACCGAACTCAATATTTCGTAAATTGAATTTGCGCGCCAGCAGACAGGCAGCGAATCCCGAGGCATCGACAAACCAGGGGGAGGAAACTTGTCTGCCACCGCCAGTGTGTACCGACAAAACTTTTTCGCCGTCAATGTCTACCCGAACAACCTTGTCCTGGACCACCTTGACGCCCTGACCAAGTGCCAGCTTCAGCAGTTCCGCGTCAAGGCGCATCCGATCGACATGCAGAGTACGCAACTCGATATGAAAGGGCGGACCCGCAAGCCACGGAGTGGGATCGTAGTGTGCGGCGCGTCCGTCTGGCATCCTCACGGTGACGTGCTTCTTCCAGGTGGCGATCTGACGTCCGATGAGATCGTCCATGGGTAGTCCCAGCACGCTCAACAAGTCAGGAGCCGACCAATCCAGTGACTCTCCAACCGGCTGACGAACAGCTTCGGCGGGTTCCAGGCAGATGACACTGAGTCCGGCCTTCGCCAGATGCAGGGCCGCGGCCTTTCCCGCCAAGCCCGCGCCAATCACCGTTACGTCGCAGGTGAAAACCTTGGAATCAGTCGATTGGCCCATCGCTTAATAGATATATGACCCGCGCTGAAATTAACATCGCGATATCCAGCCAACAATAGTAGGAAACCATTACCCGTTTCTTCATTCGATTCTCCAACTCGCGTCGCTCTAATCAAAAAACACTATTGTCCCCGGCTCTCGTAATAGGAATAATCCCCGGCAACTAAGGGGCCGTGTTCAGACTTGAAGGAGATTTCGATGAAGTTCCGTGCTGCGCTATTGGCAGTCGCCGCAATTTGTTTCGTGACCGGACTAGCGTCCTCCCAGACGCCGCCCTCCACCACCCCCGCACCCAGCGGACCGCAAGTTCAGGCGAATGTCAGCGACAGGTCCCCGTCGGACGAACTCAACGACCAGTTGCCCAAGTGGCTGCGGTTCAGCGGGGAAATCCGGTTACGCGGAGAAGGCGTTGACGGCCTGGGATTCAAACCCGACAACGGAACCGGCTACTTTCTGACCCGCATCCGCCTCAACATGCGCATTCAGCCCACCGCCTGGATGGCCTTTGTCTTTCAGGGGCAAGACGCGCACATTCTCGGCGAGGACGAGCGCAAGATCGCGCCGCTGCCGCCGTATCAAGACACATTCGATTTGCGGCTTGGATATCTTGAACTCGGTGATGCCGAGAAAAAGCATTTCGGGTTTCGCATTGGCCGGCAGGAATTGGCGTTCGGGTCGGAAAAATTATTGGGTAATTCGAACTGGTTGAATACGCCGCGCAGCTTCGACGGCATGCGAGGGACTTTTCGCGGAACCGGATATCGGGTCGACGCCTTCGCTGCCTGCCTGGATAAGATCCATGACGGTCAGTTCAACGAGTGCACACCGGGAAACAATATTTACGGCATCTACACTGCGCTTTCGAAGTTGGTTCCTAAGGCCAGCCTCGAACCGTTTTTCCTCTGGCGGCGTCAGTCGGCATTAAAATCTGAGGCCGGTCCGGTAGGAATCATGAACTACGGGACTATCGGCGTTCACCTGAAAGGCAAAGCTGGCGCTGGAGCTGATTACGACGTCGAACTCGCCCGCCAGG
>DATBAT010000115.1:0-2760 GCA_036271375.1 Terriglobales bacterium | reverse complement strand
GCTTGCCAGTCGCCATTTCATAGAGCGTCGCGCCGAGGGCGAACAGGTCGGAACGTGCGTCGGCGTCCTTGCCCTCGATTTGTTCGGGCGACATGTACTGGATGGTGCCGACAATCGCACCTGCGGTGGTGAGTGGACTGGCGCCACTCATAGTTCTCGCGCCGGACAATAGTGGCGCGCTCGCGCTGCCCGACACCATGCCTACCGCGGTGGCTTTGGCCAGTCCGAAGTCCATCAGCTTCGCGCCGCCTTTGGTCAGCATGATGTTGCCCGGCTTCAAATCGCGATGAATGATTCCCACGCGGTGCGCGGCTTCGAGTGCTTCGCAGACTTCGGCGCCGATTTTAAAAACTTCCTTGACCGGCAACGGGCCCTTGCGAAGGCGGTCGGCAAGCGATTCACCCTCGACCAATTCCATGACCAGATAGTCGGTGCCGTCCTGATGACCGACGTCGTGGAGAATGCAGATGCGCGGGTGGTTCAATGACGAGACGGCACGGGCTTCTCGGTCGAAGCGCTCTTTCAGATCAGGGTTCGACGAGAGGTGAAGCGGGAGAACTTTAATGGCTACATCACGTCCAAGCCGGGTGTCGCGGGAGCGATAGACCTCTCCCATGCCGCCGGCACCGATCGCAGAAAGGATTTCGTAGGGGCCGAGCTTGGCGCCGTCGGTCAGGTACATTACGGTGGGATTATAGCTTGCCGTCAGCTGCGGCAGTCTCAAGAGCCCCGATGACAGGGATTTAGGGCCACTTTGCAGACGATGCCAACCCAGGAGTAAACCGGAACATCCATTCTTGTAGCGTTATTACTATTGAGGGATTCACGAATGAAAATTTTCTTCGCGGTTATCGCTCTCGCCGCCAGTTGTCTGGCACAAACTCCAACCGATATAGCAGCGTCTGGCGCCACCAAGATTCTTCCCGGGACGGTGATTCCCGTTGAGTTGACGAAGTCTCTGGACGCCAAGAAGGCTAAAGCTGGAGATAAGATCGAGGCCAAGACCTCGGTCGATCTGCTGTCACAGGGTAAGATCGTGATCGCGCGTAACAGCAAGATCGAAGGTCATGTGGTGAGCGCCAAGCCGCACACCAAAGACTCGCCGGATTCCCAGCTCACGATCGCTTTTGACCGCATCACGATGAAGGGCGGTGGAGAATTTCCTTTATCGGCGTCAATACAGGCAATCGCGCCGCCGGTGATAATGGACAATGGCGCGCCGGGAGCGCCCATGGCCAGTGGCGGCCCGCCTCCAGGCCAGCAATCGGGAAATGTGGGATCAGCAAGCGCTCCCAGTACAGCAAGAAATAGCGCCGGACAAATGCCTTCGATGTCCGCGCCGGAAGCGGGACCCTCCACAGGCCAAGGCGGTGTGCTTACATCCACGGCTCAAGGCGCGATCAACATGAAAGGCGTCACGCTGACCGGCGCGAAAGATAACAATGTAATTTCTTCGGGCACGCAGAACGTCAAACTCGATGGCGGAACGCAGTTGAATCTTCGGGTGGAGTAGCAAGCATTCGGATTCTGTGTGGGCGAAAACGGTGGGATGCTAAAAAGCAGTTCTTGGTTCTTGGTTCTCAGTTAGCCGCAAGAAAAATGCACCCGGAATTTCCGGGTGCATTTCGAATTGCGAGGAACGTTGTTTATTTCTTATCTTCTTCTTTAGCCTCGGAGATTTCGTTGCCCTGCTCCAGCGGCGGCTCATTATCTTCCATGGCTTTCTTGGCTTCCGCGGCGCGCTTCTGGCGGGCTTCGGCACGCTTCTGGCGCTTTTCTTCCTGTACCGCTTCGCTGCCGAGGAGTTCGACAAAAACTGTGTCCGCGCCATCGCCCTTGCGGAAGCCCAGTTTCACGATGCGCAGGTATCCGCCCTGGCGGTCGCCAAAGCGAGGACCGATAACGTCGAAGAGTTTGTCGACGGCGGCTTTGGTCATTAGATATGCCAGCGCCTTGCGGCGAGCAGCGAGATCCCCGCGTTTGCCGAGAGTGATCATCTTTTCCACGCGCGGCCGCATGGCCTTTGCCTTGGGCAGAGTGGTCTCAATGCGCTCTTCGAGAATCAGCGATGTGGTCAGGTTCCGCAGCAGTGAGCGGCGGTGGGAAGTGTTACGTCCGAGTTTCCATCCAGCTACTTTGTGACGCATGTTTAACCCCAGTCTCGGGTTTCAAGTTTCGAGTTTCAAGTCCCGGCCGAAACCGGAAACTTGAAACTCTGAAACTGGAAACTATCTTTTAGAAATCGTTGTCTGGTCCGTAGGCCGATGCCGGCAGCACTTGGTTGGAGGTCGGTCCGGGGACGGCATTGCCGTGCTCGTCGATCTTCATGCCCAGGCTGAGGCCCATGGAGGACAGGATCTCTTTAATTTCATTCAACGACTTGCGGCCGAAATTTTTGGTCTTCAGCATTTCGGCTTCGGTCTTCTGCACCAGCTCGCCGATGGTCTGAATGTTGGCATTCTTGAGGCAGTTGTAGCTGCGGACTGACAGCTCCAACTCTTCGACTGAGCGGTTCAGGTTTTCGTTCTTGATTTCCGGCTTGCGTTCTTCGGACGAAGTCGAGGTCTCGATATCTTCTTCGAAGTTAATGAAGATATTCATGTGATCCTTCACCAGCTTCGCGGCGAGGCCGATGGCGTCATTCGGAGGAATGCTGCCGTTGGTCCAGACTTCGAGAGTCAACTTGTCGTAGTCGGTGATCTGTCCGAGACGGGCCGCTTCGACGGTGTAGTTGCACTTGCGCACCGGGGAATGCACGGA
>DATBAT010000114.1:0-11345 GCA_036271375.1 Terriglobales bacterium | reverse complement strand
GAGGTTGCAATGCGGTTGCGCCGGTCACGGCGGTTTTAGCTACATCAGTCCCAGTTTGCGCAAAACTGAGATTGCTGTCGCTTTCAGATGTTGCTGTCCAGGTCCCGTCGAAGGCCCCTCCAGGTGTTCCTGAAATGACGACAGGCGTGTCGTCGGCCACGCAGGCGTCTCCGGCGCCATTTGCCCAGTGGAAATAGACGGTTGCAACATTCGATTGCCTTTGTACGGCCGTAACCTGCGCCGTCGCGGGGCAACGGTTTGATTCATATTGAAGGAAATCCATGCGCCCATAGCCGGGGGTCACACCCTCCTGGGTCCACCAGTCGGTCAACGACTGGGTAATCGGTGTCGCATTTCCCAGCGAATCGCCATTATCGAAGAACATTAAATCGTAGTCGGTCATCGTCGAGATGAGCTGCGAAGGCTCTCCTTCGTGAGCCGCCCACAACTCGACCGTGGAATCGCGATGATAGTTGTAGTCGTTCTGGTAGCTGCGCCCAGCTTTCACGTGCAACTGGAACGTCATCCATTGATAGGGTTCGTATCGCCAGCAATGCGATTGATCGACAACGGCAATGGTGCCGCTCGAGACGCTCTGGTCGATTCCAAGCTGAGTAAACTGTACGTGCGTAGAGTCGATGACCGCCGTTATGGTGTGGATGCCGTTAAAGAACGTATTCTGAGAACTGAGCAGGTCAGGTATCGGCGCGTCTGAAATGCGGATCATCGAACCTACCCTGGCCGAAATCGCGGACGTGGTAGTGACGGTTACGACGCCCGAAGTCCGTACCATTGAAGCGATCGTCGCACCAGATCCGACCTGGGCCTGCGATCGCAAGCAGCCTATTCCGTTCTGGTAGAGATAGTCCGAGGACCGACTCGGCACCAGCCCCTGATAGCTAGAGTCCTTGTCGCCGCAGGAGTAGTAGAGATTGGGGAACCCGAGCAGGTATTCGTTTATCTGTACCAGTTCTCCAGTTGAACAGCTGTTCGTGTTTCCCCAGAGCGAAGAATTTTCATAAATATCGCTGAAGGTGAGAATGTATTGCTTGTTCGCTTCCGAGTCGTCATTGTCGTTGAAGTCGATGTAATCCTGGTCCACGCGCTGGTGCCACTGGACGTAGAACTCGTCGCCGGTGGGGGACCCGGGATATACGCGGAAGCTCGAGTCGGGAGTGAAGTCCAAAAGGGCCCTTCCGCCTGCCGATTGCGAATCACCGGGCTGAGTGAACTGAGTGGATCCCGCCAAGGAACCTAGCTTGGTGACGGTATCCAGTTGTTCCAGTCCCGACGTTGGATCCTGGGAATCCGGGAATCCCGTTGATGTGGGACCGCCGGCCGTGGGCAGCGCAGCATCCAGGCTGGCACAGCGAACGACGTTTGGATCGGAACAGCGTGACCGATAATCGGTGTCGGCGGCGGTCGAACCACCGGGCGAATTCGAGACGTTCACGATCACCGAGCCAGAGGTCTTCCTGTTGCCGGCTGCGTCGCGTGCGACCGCTGTTATGGTGTGCGACCCGTTGGTCGTGCTCAACGTATTCCAGATCGTCAGGTATGGACTGGAGGTGACCTCGTCGCCGAGGTTTGATCCGTCAAGTAAGAACTGCACGCCGGCCACTCCGACGTTGTCGCTGGCCACGGCTGTGATGGTGACGTTCGCCGAGAGCAGGGCTCCGGAAGTGGGCGATGCGATGCTCACGCTGGGAGCAGTCGTATCGGTTCCGTTGGAAACCGTGACCGTCACCCCCGACGAAGTGGTTCTGTTGCCGGCAGCGTCACGCGCCACCGCGCTCAGAATGTGGCTGCCGTTGGCGGCCTGCACGGTGTTCCAAGTCACCGAGTACGGTTTGGTCGTCGCTTCTGCGCCGAGGTTCGCACCATCGAGCAGGAACTGCACTCCGACGACGCCGACATTGTCGGCGGCCGTAGCAGTGACCGCCAAGGTTCCGGAAACGACTGTGCTGCCGACCGGCGAGGTTACGCTGACAGTAGGTGGCGTCGTGTCTCCGGTGGCCGTAGCGGTGGTGAAAGTGAAGTCTCCGCTTACCGCCGCCGCTCCGTTGGCTCCGGTTGAATGCACGCGATAGTGGTAAAGGGTTTTGGCTGTGAGCGCAGTGATGGACTCGGAATGTGCGGTTACCTTGGCCGAATCCAGTGTCGAGGTGTGGCCATAAGAAACGCTGGTTCCGTACTCTATCTGCGAATCGGCGGCAACATTGGTCGTCCAGTTGATGGTGGCGCCAGTACTGGTAACGCTGCTGGTGATGACCGAGGTGATCACCGGAGGATTGCTGGCGCCGCTGACGAAGGTGTAATCCGCACTGGTCGATGAAGCGCCGCCGCTGCCAGCGGAGCGGACCCGATAATGGTAGGTCGTGGCTGTGGACAGAAAGCTGAGGGTAACCGAGTGACCGGTCAACAGTGTCGGATCGAGAGTGGTCGTCTGGCCATAGTTGGTATCAATGCCGTAATCCACTTGCGATGTGGACGGTATGTCGGTAGTCCAGGAGATGGCCTCCGATTGACCGGTAACGGTCATCGCCAGCACGCTGGAAATTGTGGGGGAACCGGAGGTTTCGGTGGAGCCGCCGCCGACGCCCAAAGAATGCGAACCAGCACTGCCGCCGCCACAGGCCGTTAAGCCGAACAAGAAAAGGCCCATAAAAACAGAAGTAGCGACACGAACACGCATGAAAGTTGCCCTCGTTTTCCGCAAGTTTGACCTAAATAACTGAAAAACGCCTAGATTACGGGGTGGCCAGAACCTTGGTGCTGGCGGTTAGGGGGGTAATGGAACTAAGGTTACCTTCCTAATCCACTTCGCTCAAGGACTAAACGAGGCAGCGCTTTATTTCCGAGTGCTTGCCGGGGAGAGATTTGGCAAGGATGTGTCCAGCACTGTATTGGCCTAAAGACACATTGACGGGACTCGTTAGTTCATTCGTCGTTGAGATCAATTTACATTCCAGCAGGATTAAGCGGCATCAGAAATTGCCCCTAACTCCCTACGGGGAAAAACCTGATTCACGCTGCCGCGTCCGGTGGACCCACGACTTAGGTACCCAAGTAAGCTTCGCTTCGGTGCCAAAGCGTGAGAGCATGGAAACGAAACTGCTCGCGGGGCCGGATTAGCAGCGTTTCTTTTATCTTCTATCTTTATCTTCCAGACGAATGAACATCTTCTTTGCGTGCCATCGCTACCCTTATCCACCCAACCGGGGCGGGAAAATCCGTCCCTTCAACATGATTCGGCACCTTTCGGAAAAACATGAGGTCACAGTCGCGACGGTGGCGCATTCGCGCGACGAAGTGGAGGCGGGCGCCGAGCTGCGTAAGCACTGCGCGCGGGTGCTGTACGACGTGATTCCTTCTCCGGTGCGGTGGGGACGCGCAGCGGCCGCTTTGCCGACGCCATGGCCATCGTCGGTCCAATACTTCCGGTCTGGCAAATTGCTGAAGGAAGTGGCCGAACTGGCAAAGCAGAAAAAGTTCGATCGGGTAATCGTGCATTGTGCCTTTGCCGCGCAATATGCCGAAGGGGTGGAGTCGCCGTTCCGCATGATGGATTTCGGCGATCTCGATTCCGGCAAATGGCTCGACTACGCGCACGAGCGAAATTTTCCGATATCAGCCGCTTACTGGTATGAGGCGAAGCGGCTGCGAAGTTATGAACTGCAGTTGGCGCGGAAGTTCAGCGTGTGCACCTTTACCGCCCCAGGAGAACTCGACGAGTTTCGCGGGCTGGCGCCGCAAGTAAGCTCGGACCTGATTCCCAACGGCGTGGACGCCGGCTTCTTTCGTTTACGAAGATCGCGCACCGAACGCCCGCCGGTGATCGCCTTTCTCGGACGCATGGACTACTTCCCCAACGTGAAAGGCGCAATCTGGTTTGCGACAGAAGTATTTCCGCTTATCCAGAAGAGACGCGGCGACGCGGTGTTTCGGATCATCGGTTCAAACCCCATCGGCAGCATCACCGGACTCGCCGGCAACCCTGGCGTTAAGGTGACGGGATCGGTTCCCGATGTCCGCGAATTTCTCGATGACGTGGCGGTGTCGGTGGTGCCGCTCACGCTGGCGCGGGGCACGCAGAACAAGATGCTGGAGTGCATGGCGATGGGTGTGCCGGTGGTAGCGAGTCCGCAGGCGGCCAAAGGGGTAAAGGCGACGGTGGAACGCGATTACCTGGCGGCTTCGTCGCCGGAAGAATTTGCCGTGGCGGTCCTCAAGGTGATCGAGGACCCCGAAGTGGAGAGCCGGTTGGCGGCAAACGGACGCGAACAGGTAACCGCCGCGCATAATTGGGCAAATTCCATGCAGAAGCTCG
The DNA here is from genome assembly GCA_036271375.1 of Terriglobales bacterium. Taxonomy (GTDB): domain Bacteria; phylum Acidobacteriota; class Terriglobia; order Terriglobales; family Acidobacteriaceae; genus DATBAT01. The sequence goes on along the minus strand of DATBAT010000114.1, from coordinate 7,015 downwards.
ACAAGTTGTTATCGCTTGGAACTGAGGAACTACTGGCATCCGGATCAGGCCGATGAGCTCAAGACCGCTCCGAGTTTTGCATGTGCTTGACCATTCCGCTCCCTTGCTTAGCGGGTATGCGGTGCGAAGCGGCAGCATTCTTGCCGCTCAACGAGGGCTCGGAATGATAGTGCGGGCGGTGACGTCTCCCTCGCATCAGCTGGATGACCCCAGTGCCGCTGACAGCGAAATCGACGGCGTGGAAATTGCCAGAACTTCGATTGAAGGAAAATTCGGGCCGGCCATCCGAAAGAGGATTCCGCTCCTGCGAGAAGCGGCCACTGCGCGCCTGCTGCAGAAACGGGTCGCGTCGATTCTCCAGTCCGGCGGATTCGACGTGGTGCACGCCCATTCTCCATCCTTGTGTGGCTTGGCTGCTTCGCGCGCGGCGGCACAGAGCGGAGTTCCCATGGTGTATGAGATTCGTGGCTTCTGGGAGGACTCGGCGGTCGATCACGGAAAACTGAAAGAGGGATCGCCGAAATATCGGGTCCTCCAGCGATTGGAGACGCATGTCGCAAATCGTGCTCATGCGGTCGTTGGAATTGCGCAAAACATTGTGCTGGAAATGCGCAAGCGCGGACTTCCCCAAGAGAAGCTGTTTCACGTGCCCAACGGAGTGCATGCCCGCAGCTTCGAACCAATCGCGCGGGATAGCGAACTGGCCGCGTCGTTGGGCATCGCGCCCTCGGAAGTGACCCTGGGTTTTATCGGTTCGATGTGGAGATTCGAAGGAATTTCCTGGCTGGTGAAGGCGGCCGGAGAACTGAGGCGATCGGGAAGGGAATTCAAGCTGATCGTGGTGGGCCATGGCGAGGAAGAGAATGCGGTGCGCCAGGCAATTCAGCAGGACGGACTGGAGACCTGCGTTTTATTCGTCGGCCGCGTGCCGCGCGAAGAGGTTCGACGCTACTACTCGTTGATGGATATCCTGGTGTATCCGCGCCGCAGCGTGCGGCTTACCGAACACGTTACGCCGCTGAAGCCTCTGGAGGCGATGGCGATGGGTAAGCCCGTGCTCGCAAGCCGCGTAGGCGGGCTGGTGGAGCTGGTAAAAGATGGCGAGACCGGTTTGCTCTTCGAACCCGAGAATGTTGCGAGTTTCTGCGAAGCTGCTACTCGCCTTCTTGGTGATTCGACTTTACGCGATCGTCTCGGAAGCCGCGCACGAGAAACGGTGATTCGAGAAAAGGACTGGTCGGTACTCGCGCACGTGTATGAAGACGTATATGCCTTTGCAAGGAAGGCTGCTAACAGTTAAGCGCGGCCTGGGACCCGATACTGACCGCAAATAAAACCGGAGCGCCACGAAAGCGCTCCGGTAAGTTTGCGTGGAGATGTCGAACGTTCTAGTTCAAGGTTGACATCAACTGCTTGGCGTCATTTCCTTCCTTGCTGGAGACGAATGCCGGGGCCTTCATGGCGATGATCAGGGCCTTCTTGGCCTCGGTCTTGTCCCCCATCTTGGCGTAGGCGTAAGCAAGGTGATAATTGTAGTTCGCGTTGTCGGGAAAGGTCTGCAGCGACTGCTTCAGGAATTCCACGGCTTCGTTGTAGCTGCCCTTCTGGATGTAGGCCCAGGCGAGCGTGTCGTTGATTGCGGGGTCGTGCGGGAATGACTGCTTGGCTTCCTGCGCCAGCTTCAACGCGACGTCGGGATTTCCCTGGTGCGTAAGATAATCGAAGGCCAAATTATTCTTGGCGAGCGCATTGTTGGGATCCAGATCGAGGCAGTGCTTGTAGAGTCCTTCGGCTTTCGGCCAATCCACATCTTCGTACAATTCGGCAGCCCGCATACTGCTGACGAGGTCGTCCGGATGGGCGGCGGCGAGTTTGCCATACATATCGCGGGCAACGTCCGGCTTATGTTCCGCCAACGCCAGGTCGGCAACGGCCCGCTGATAGCGTAGTTCGTTGGGGGTGATTTCGTTGGCCTTCTTGAGCCACTGCTCGGCAGTGGGGAAGTCCTTGCCCTCCATTGCCAAGGTGCCGCCGATTTCGTAAACCTCGGCCCAGTCGGGATACTTCTGCAAGATGCCGCGAATCTCCTGGATCCCGGCCCCGTATTCCTTGGTCGCCTGATAGGTTCGCGCTAGCACAACCACGTTCTGGCCCACTTGGGGAGCACGCTTCATCGCTTCCTGGACATATTTGCGTGCGTCCTTCGGCTTGCGTTCACTGAGCTTGAGTTGCGCCCAGCTGTTGTAGATCAGCGACTGTGGCCCCGGCGACTTCACCTGGTCCAGCAGTTGTTGCATGAACTTGTCGGCCTCGTCGTACTGCTGCTTGCTGACCATCGCTTGCGCCATCAATAACGAAGGCGTTAGATCGACCTGCGGACCGCTAAGGACTTTCTGCAGGTCCGACATAGCGTCATCAACCTGTCCGCCCTTCAGTTCCTCCTTGGCAAGTTCGAGACGGGCCATGGAGTTCTTGGGGTCGCGGCGCAGGGCCTCGCTGAGTGCGGCAACCGCCTGTTGCTGATTCCCCTGCGCCTGAAATGCCTGAGATAGATAGAGGTACGCGGGAGTCAAGTCGGGATCGGATTTCAGTGCGTGCTGGAAATCATCCACCGAATCGTTGAGCTTGTTGTCGAGCATCTCCATCCGGCCGCGCAGCACGAGAGCCGCGGGATCGTTGGGGCTATCCTTCAGAACTTTATCGACCAGCTTACGGCCTTCCTGCGGTTTACCCTGGTTCAAGTAGAAGAGGACCAGTTCGCGGGTGGCGGAGCCGTCAAGATCGCCGGCCGAGATAACCGACTTGTATTCGTTCTCAGCATCGGCCGGCCGGTTGGCGGTGACATAAAAACGCGCCAGCACCGTGCGGTAAGCGGAGGTTTTGCCGGCGAGACCCTTGATCTCCTTTGCCTCGGCTTCTCCCAGATCGTAGCGTTTCTGACTGATATAAAAGCTGAGAAGTGCGGAGTGAGCTTGAATGCTGTCGCGATGGCGGGCGACGGCCTCTTTCAGCACCGCTTCCACCTGATCGTTGCGGCCTTCGTGTCCCAGAATGGACGCCAGTTGCACGTGGGCGCCAAACGAGTCTGGCGCCAGTTGCACCACGCGGCGCATCGTGGCTTCGGCCTCGCTCCACTTGCCCTGGCCGGCTTCGAGCGCCGAGCGGTCAAAGAGCGCACGAGTGTCATCGGGATTGGCGGCAAGTTTCTTGTTGATGATGACGGCAGCACCGTCGAAGTCCTTCAACCCAGCCTCGGCCTCCGCCATCATGATCTCGGCGTTGGGATCGGTGGGCCATTTTTGAAGAATGTAGGCTGCCTTGGTTTTGGCGTCGGAATAGTCCTTGGCCGCGAGCAGCAGTTCGCAGAACATGACGTTCGCTTCGTGGTGCTCAGGATCGTTTTTAATGGTCAGATTTAGTTGCTGCCCTGCGGTGCGGAAGTCTCCCTTGGCAAAGCTCACCTTAGCCAGAAGGAAGTGGCCTTCGACGGAATGCGGATCGTCTTTCACCGCCTGCCGCAACTCGATGCCGGCCTCATCCAGTTTCTTGTCCACCATGTAGCCCTTGGCCTTGGCGATGTGTTTCAGGGCGCGCGCCCCAGGGTCGCGATTGCAGCCGGTGAGCATGCCCGCCAGCGTTATTGCCAGCACGATTGCGACAACGCCATTGGTGCGTTGCCGGTCTTCCATTTTGCGAAGCCAGTTGAATACCGTCACAAGTACCTCATATCCGTAAACCCAGATTGCTTTCAGAACGAAACCGCTCGCCCGGTTCCACGGGCCCATGGTGCTCGAGTTTTTTTCGGGAGCAGCATGGAGATTTTTGACAGTGGTTGGCATGGCTATTTTGCTCCCCTTCCGGACAGCAGGACCTTGAAGGTCTCGAACATGATCGCCAGGTCCAGCACCATCGACAGATGTTTTATGTAAAAGAGATCGTACTCCAATTTCACCTTGGAGTCCTCAACGCTCGCCGCATAGCGGAACCTTACTTGTGCCCAGCCGGTAATTCCGGGACGCACGGAATGGCGCAGACCGTAGTAAGGAATCGTCTCTTCCAGCTGGCGGACAAACATCGGTTGCTCGGGACGCGGGCCAATCAGGCTCATGTCGCCGAGCAACACGTTGATCATCTGCGGGAGTTCGTCGATGCGATATGTCCGAATGAAGCGCCCAATGCGGGTGATGCGGCTGTCGGTAGCGGTGGCCCACTTGGCGCCGTGGCGCTCCGAGTCTTTGTACATGGAGCGGAACTTCAGCATCTGGAACTCGCGGCCCTTCATGCCGACGCGGCGCTGGCGGAAGTGAATGGGGCGTCCGTCTTCGATCATGATGAGCAGCGCGGTCACCGCCATGATGGGAGCGGTAACCAGCAACGCGATGAGCGCGACCGAAATATCGAGGGCGCGCTTGGAAGCGAGCATGGCGCGGCTCTTGCGGAAGCCTTCCGACAAGATGAACCAGCTCGGCATCACGTGTTCCAGCAGGATGCGTCCGCTGATGGTTTCAAACAGCGAATGCACTTCCTGAATTTGAACTCCGGCAAATTTCAAGTGCAGGAGTTCGCGCACCGGCATGCGTCCGCGGCGCTCGGCCAGAGAAATGATGACGCGATCGACGTTCTGGCGGGCAACGACTTCTTCGAGTTCGGAAGCGTCGCCGATGATTTTGACTTCGTCGGGTAGGGTCGCACCAGGGCGGTCGTTGAGGAAGCCGATGACGGTCAATCCAAATTCAGTGCGGGTTTGAATCTCGCGCAAGAGTTCCGTGCCGGCGCTGCCGGTGCCGAGCATCAGCAGGCGGTCGCCGCGGCGCAACAGTGGCGCGCCGGCATCGAGCAGCAGGCGCCAGCCAAGAATCACGATAACAATTACCGGAGCCGCGAGCGAGGCGACACCGCGTCCCAGACTCAGGCGCGGCTGGAGGTAATAAATCACTCCCAGAATGACGCAGGAGACGCCGAGCGCCCTTACCAGGTTGATAAACAGCACGGTGCGGCGGCTGACCACCTGGAAGTCGTAGAGATCGTAGTAATAGAGCGCCAATTCGCAAACGACGACTACTACCACCAGCCGTTCTAGCGACTGCAAGGAGGTGAGGGCGATGCTGGCGCCGGAGATACGGATGCGGATCAGGGTGGCACTAAGGAGCGCCAGCCCGATAAGCGTACTCTCCATAGCGATGATGAGGCACATCAATGGAGGTATTCGTTGTCCGCCAACTTTAATCATCGAATCGTCGCTTCGAATCCAGATCGTCTGGTCTTGCGGGGTGCCGGGATGCAAGAGACCGGCTGGCCCAAGGAACTATTTTGCAAGTTGTGGGCCAATATGGCCCGAACCGCGTTAAGCGGTCGCGCGAAAAGGCGCAATGAATCCATCAACTTAGGGAAGACTTTCTCAATTGTGCCACCATCTCGCGGCGATGGAGCGCAAAAAGAGAAAATAATTTCCCAAGTGGGAAAACCTTGAGACTCTAACGCGCCGGTTGCGCCCCGACCGGGACGGCCACCTGTGATATGTTTCCCCGCGTTTCGAATCCGCACATCGCGTCGAGAACATTGGCCAATTGCCGCGACAGGCTGCGTCGAGAATACGACTCCAGCACCTGTCGGTTGATCTCTGGCCGCGAGACTCCGCGTCGCGCCTGCTGTACCAGCATCCGCAAGGCCTCGCGCATGGCGGTTTCGTCCTGCGGATCCACTACCGCCGCTCCGCCGGTGGCCGCGAATAATTCGGAAGTCGCTCCTTCCGGGGTGACGGCCAGCACCGGACGTCCGACGCGAAGGTATTCAAAAGCCTTTGCCGGAATCATGGTGCGCGTGTCGTCACCGCACTGCAGCAAAAGCAGGATGTGCGCTTGCGACTGTTGCAACAAGCATTCGTGGTACGAGACCTTTCCGGTGGCCTCCACGACTTCGCGAAGCTTGAGACTGTCGAGAAGATTCAGAAAATCCGCGCTTTGCGCATAGCCGCCCGGACCGAGAAACTTGATGCGAACTTCACGCGGACCTACTTCGCCGTCGGCGATCAGGCTGGCAAGCGCGCCCAAAACCGCTTTTGGCGACCGATACGCACCATCGACCAATCCAGTATGCGCTATGGTGATCGGCGCCGCATCGGGTGTTCCCTCTACTGTGGCGCCAAAATCGCCCTCGTCATAGCCGTTGGGGATTACGGTGGCTTTCGGCTGCAAAGATTCGTGCCCGCGCAACGCATAGTCACGAAGCGGCGAGGTTGTGTAGATAAGTCGGTTGGCGCGTTTGACGACCCGGTTACACAACGACTGCTCAAACCGATAAAGCGCGCTCGTGATGTCAGCGAGTTCTGGCTCGAGCCATGGATCGCGAAAATCAGCCGCCCAGGGAATTCCGGTGAGGCGCTGCAGCGACATCGCGACGAGGTGAGAAGTAGGTAAAGGACTGGTTGAATAAATGGCGTCAATCTGCTTCTCGCGAATCAGCTTGCGTCCGCGTGTGACGGCGAAGGGAAGCCATCCGGTGAAGCGATCGGGAACTACGGTAAAGCGGAAATGCTTGCCTTTGATGGAGAAGGTCCGCTTCATGTCGATGGCGCGGGTGCGATGGACTTCCACCTCCGGTGGAATCTGCGCTTCGAGGGCGCTGTCGCGAGTTTCATAGTGTTTGGCCTCGACGGTGAGGACCGTCGGAAGCCATCCGCTGTCCGGTAGATAGCGCGAGAACTTGAGGGTGCGCAGCACGCCGCTGCTGGAGAGATCGGGCGGATAGTGGAAGGCGACGATCAGGACTCGCTTTTGACGGTCGGGCATGCCTTCTCCGTTTCGGGTTTTTCTGCGGGTGCAGACGAATTGTCTGTGGCCTGTTCGGTTTCAGCAGGCTTTTCGGCCTCGGTTCCTTTCACCGGTTCCGTAGGGGTCGTCTTTTTCTGGTTGCGCTCGGCAAGCCATTTTCCAAACGCGGATTGCTTGAGCGCCGGCATCAGTCCGTAATGAATCTCACTGGCAAGTCGAGGATAGAGGCGGTTGGCAAAGGCTTC
>DATBAT010000113.1:0-20213 GCA_036271375.1 Terriglobales bacterium | reverse complement strand
GTGGAATGGCGGGCAGCATCGGCCAGTTGATTATCGCGCGGAGTCTTCAGGGAATCGGGGCGGCGCTGTTGGTGCCGGGGAGTCTTTCGATTATCAGCGCATCGTTCGAGGAGAAGGCCCGTGGCCAGGCGATTGGAACATGGTCGGGATTTACCGCGATCACTACTGCCATCGGTCCGGTGCTCGGCGGGTGGCTGGTGCAACACGCGTCATGGCGTTGGGCGTTTTTCATTAATCTTCCGCTGGCTTTGGGCGTAATCGTAATTTCTCTCCGGCACATTCCAGAGAGCCGCGGATCCGTCCGCAGCCGCCTGGATTGGTTAGGCGCTTCGCTAGCCACTGCGGGACTCGGGGGGCTAGTCAACGGCTTCATCGAATCGGTGAGCCTGGGTTGGAGCCATCCGCTGGTATCTGGAAGCTTGATCATTGGTGTTGGATCGTTAATCGCGTTCACGTTCGTGGAGGCTCGTGCGCCGGCTCCGATGGTTCCGCTGGAACTGTTTAAATCAAACAGCTTTAGCGGCGCTAATTTGCTGACGTTATTTTTGTATGCGGCGATTGGAATTTTCTTTTTTCTGCTGCCGCTGAACTTGATCCAGATTCAAGGCTATTCATCGACCGCAGCAGGTGCAGCGATGTTGCCTTTGATCATTCTGATATTTGTGCTTTCGCGTTGGTCTGGTGGATTGGTGACGCGCTATGGAGCCCGACTCCCTTTGGAAATTGGCCCAATGATTGCGGCGTCGGGCTTCGCCTTGTTCGCCGTCCCTTCCATCGGAGGAAGCTATTGGATTAAGTTTTTTCCTGCAATGCTTGTGCTGGGGTTGGGTATGGCGGTTACGGTGGCTCCGCTTACCACCGTGGTGATGAGTTCGGCCGGACAAGATCGCGTGGGAGCTGCATCGGGGATCAACAACGCGGTTGCGCGTGTAGCCGGTGTGCTCGCCATCGCAGTGTTGGGCATCGTGATGTTCAACGCATTTTCTTCGCAGCTCAACCAGCGGATCGCGAAACTGTCGTTGCCCTCCAAGGTCGTGCAACAGCTCAAGCAGGATGAAACCAAGCTGGCCGGACTGCCAATCCCTAATGGGTTGGACGCTACTACCGAGATGGCGATCCGGAGAGCTGTAGGAGAATCTTTTGTGTTTGGCTTTCGCGTGGTGATGCTGGTTTGTGCCGGGCTGGGAGTGGCGAGCTCTTTGGTCGCGTTGAGGATGGTCGCCGGCAGTCCTGCTGAGTAGTCAGGCGAAGAGCTTGCCAACTACCGCCGACCGTTGCCGTCATGTACGGCGGTGGCGTTCCGCCTTGTAGTCGTAGGCTGGATCGCGTTTAAAGCTCCCGAAGGCGTCCAAAATTCGCAGTTGCTTGCGACGCTTGATGTATTCATTTAGCGCCGCCGTGACCGCTTCTGTTTTGGTTTTGTGCTTGCCTACCCGTTGAGCTTCCAGAACCAGGTCGTCATCCAGAGCCAGATTGTTTGCCATGTTTTTGATTCCGCACACTTTACTGGATAAGTTAGACGGCGGCTCGCTTCTGCTGCTTGGCTTCCCAGCGTACTTTTGCCGACACCAGGCGGATGTCGTCGAAGCTAACCTCTGCGGAGACAGCGTCTTTGATCGGGCGCAAACCCGCTGTCCCCAGGCGGGCGCAGGCTTCTTCTATCTCTTTCAGGCGGAGGGGATCGACCCAGCCGTCCTTGAATTCGACGTCGCCGTTTTCGATCAACTCGGACACCGAATTAATGATGGTGGAAAGCTGGCGGCCACGGATGGCGGCGATCTCAGCGAAACTTTGGCCTTCGTCTAACAGGTGTTTGGTGGCAGCCGCGGGACGCGAGATTGGCTTCGGCACGGCGGCAGCGCGTGCGCCTTCGCGGAAACGTTCGAGCGCCGCGAAAAGTTGCGGGCCATACATTTGCGCTTTGCGTTGGCCGAAACCGGTGACCTTCAGCAGTTCGGGTATAGTGCGTGGCTGCTTGTGGCAAATTTCATCGAGCGCAGTGTCGTGCATCACCACGAAGGCTGGCGAACCTTGCTCATGCGCGGTGTTGCGCCGCCATTCGCGCAAGTAGTCGCGCAACGTTTCGTCGACATCCGGCATAGCGACGACTTTCGGCGATGCCAGCGGAGCGTTGGCCGATAATCCTGCGGGCGGTCCGCTGCACACGTCGCAGACCCCGCAGGTTTCCCACTTGGGTTTCTCGCCGAAGTGCTCGCAGATTTGCCGTTGACGGCACGAGTTTGAATCGGCGAAAGCGCGGATGATGTGATAGCGGTCCCAGGCGCGGTTTCGCTCCTGGGCATCGCCGATCTGCTTCATGAAGTGTGCGAGCAGCGCGGCATCCTGTTTTTGCCAGAGAAGAATGCAATCGGCGGGGTTGCCATCGCGTCCCGCACGTCCGGCTTCCTGGTAATACTGCTCGATCGACTTGGGCAGCGACATGTGGATCACTGCGCGCACTGTGGCCTTGTTGATGCCGAGGCCGAATGCGATGGTCCCGACCAGCACGCGCACTTCGTCCGACATCCAGGCTTCCTGGTTGCGCTTGCGCAACGCGGGTTCCATCTTGCCGTGATAGGCGGTTGCAGCGAAGCCGTTTTCTTCAAGAAAGTCCACCGTCTGTTCGACGCGTGCAATCGTCGGCTCGTAGATGATGATGTTGCCTTCACGGTAATTGCGCAGCAGCGTGAGGAGGAGTTGCAGCATCTGCTGCGACTTGCATTCCTTCACCGCATAACGAAGATTGGGGCGATGGAAACTGGCAATGTATTTGTGCGGAGCGCGCAGTTGCAGTTGATGAAGAATGTCGTGCCGCACCCGCTGCGTGGCGCTGGCCGTAAAAGCCGCGATGTGTGCCTGCGGAAAATTCGCGCGCAGACGGCTCAGCAGGCGATAGTCGGGACGGAATTCGTGACCCCACTCAGAGATGCAATGTGCTTCGTCGATCGCGAAAAAAGAAATGGGGACATTGCGCAACCAGCTGATGGAGTCCTCGCGCGCCAGGCGTTCCGGCGAAAGATAAAGCAGGCGATATTCGCCTTCGCGCGCCTTGATCATGATGCGCGACTGCTCCGACGAACTCATGGTGCTGTTCAGCACCGCCGCGGGAATGCCCATCTGCGCCAGCTGCGCGGCCTGGTCCTGCATCAGCGCGATCAGCGGCGAGATCACCACCGTCGTCTTGCCCAACACCAATGCCGGCAATTGATAACAAAGCGACTTGCCGCCGCCGGTGGGCATGATGACGCAAGTGTCGTTGCCGTCGACCAGGCTGCGGACAATGCGCTCCTGCAACGGGCGGAATGCACTATATCCCCAATATTGGTGGAGCGGCGCGAGCAGATCGACTTCGGACATTAAGACCAGTATAGGGGGAGCCGCCGGACGTGCTGACGAACGAACGGACGGACCTGTGTTTCACAGCGGGAGAAAAATGCCGAAAAATATCTGAACCGAGTAAACAAAGGCACCCCGCCAATCGTCTATGGCGGTGTAGATTCTTCTCGGCAGGAGACGCATGTCAAATAATGTTCTCCCGGTTAGCCGCCGGCGCTTCTTGCTTTCGAGCGTGGCGGTCGCTACGACATTTTCATTCCGGCGAGCCGCCACGGCATTTGGCTTTGCCCCGCAAACCGATGTCTGCCGCCTGGCTGTTGAGGAAGAAGAAGGGCCTTACTACGTTGCTGGCGAAATGCTTCGTTCGAATATCGTCGAGACAAAACCCGGTATTCCCCTTTCTCTTCGGATTCTTATCCTCGATGCGGGGACATGCAAGCCTTTGCCCAACGCTGCCGTCGACGTCTGGCATTGCGATGCTCTGGGACTTTACTCCGGGTTCACCAAACAAAATCCTCGTGGGCCCGGCGGGCCGCCCCCAGATTTTGACCCCGCACACCCGGGTAACCGTCCCGGACCGCCGGAGAACCGTTTTCCCGAGAACCCGGGGCCGCCGCCCCACAATCCTCCCTCAGACAAGCTCACTTTTCTTCGGGGAATACAAATCACGGATGCCGCAGGAACGGTGAATTTCCGGACGGTCTTTCCCGGCTTTTACATGGGTCGGACCAACCACATCCATTTCAAGGTACGGGTCGGCGGCCAATCCATTCCGAAGTCTTATCAGGCTGGACATACATCGCACACCGGCCAGATGTTTTTCCCCGAAGACGTTGCCACGGAATTGATGGAGCATGGCCCGTACAGCGGACATAAGATCCACCGTACGACGCAGCAAGAAGACCATGTTTTTGGCGAGCAACAAGGCGAGCTTTCCGTCGTGCGCCTGCAATTCGCCAATGCACGAAATGTTGCCGACGGCATGCACGCCGAATTGGTTGCGGCCGTTGATCCGGCAGCCACTCCCGCCGGCGTTGGATTTGGACCTGGCCCGCGTAGATAGAGCGCGCTAGTGATGCACCGCCCAGGCCAAACCATCGGGTCCTCCGCCGGCTTGAATGTGCCCGGAGACCGTGAGCGACCGCAGGTCGATGACGGCGACGTTGTTGTCAGGGCCGCAGGCCACAAATGCGCGAGTGCCATCCGGTTGAATCAATACTCCGCCCGAGCCATGTCCGGTGGGAATGCGCTTGACTACCTTGCGTGTCCTTGCATCGAGCACCACGAGTTCTGGACCCGCTGAAACCAGAACATTCTTGCCGTCCGGCGTGAACTTGAGGCGGTTGCCGCCGCGCACGTTGGCGGCGAGCGTATCGGTGACTTTCTTTTCGTGATAATCGATCACGGAAATCGTACCGTCCTGCGCGTTGGCGACCCAGATCTCGTTACCATTCGGAGAAACATCGAAGCCTTCCGATCCATTGCCGACACGAACTACGGTCTGGTTCCAGTCGGTGCGTGGTATCGGTCGCGCTCCCGGTGGTGGCCCCGGAGGCGGCATACCCGGAGCACCCGGCGGCGGGCCGGGCATGTGGAGTTCCTCCTGCTCAATGATGCTCACGGTGCCGGAACTCACGTTCGAGGTCACGATGTGCTGAGCGTCGTCTGAGACGTAAATCATGTGCGTCCGGTTCTGGCCGGTGCCCAGGATCCAATCGACCTTCTGTGTCGAGGGATCGTAACGGCCAATGGCTTTTGAGGCTTCGGCCGTGAACCAGGGCTCGCCGCCAACGAACGTCAGGCCGTGCGGACCATGAAGTGCCCCGAGATCAACCGCAGGCAGCGCCTTGTGAGCGACCAGATCGACGACGGCGAGAGTGTTGAATGTGCCGAAGCCGTAGTTCGAGACATAGGCGGTCGTACCGTCCGTGGAAGCGATGACCTCGTGTGGATCGTTGCCCACCGGCACGCTGGCAACGACTTGCAAGGTGGACGAATCGACGATGCTGAGCGTGTGGTCCTGCTTAGAGAGTACGAGAAGCGATGCTGTGTTTTGTGCCCGGAGCAGGCCGGAAAGAATCACGAAAACGACGGCGTATCGCATGGCACGAGCTTACTGCCGGATCGAGGTTGAAATCGACTACTTTTTGGCGGTTTTTTCCTCTTGGTCGTCGTTCTTCTTGGCGTCGTCGCCGCTTTTGTGGTGGAAGTCGAGTCCGAAGCTGGGATCGGACCGCTTACCGCCGATCTTGATTGGGATTTCCGTCACGCCATTCTTGCGGAAAAATGGATCGAACGGTTTCAACAGCCACGACTTGTATCCGGTGACGGCTTGTGAAGGCTTGGCTTGAAGGTGCAGTTTGCCGTGGAAGTCGAGATCTTCTGACCGGATGCCGTAAGTGCCGTCCAGTTGCACGTTGGCACCAGTGACGGAGAAGTTCAATTTGCCCAGCGTGATCACCGCGTCATCGAGTTTAAAGTTGCTCTTCAACGCGGTCAGTGAATCGCCTACGTCGTCATCTTTGGGATGGCCCTGTCCGCGGCGGCTGAGGTCTTCAATCTTTTCCCGCACTTTTAGATCGCTGAACCGGCCCTGCTCAATGCTGAACCGCCCATTGAGCACCAGGCGGTCCATCACTTTTTCTTTCGTCCTCGGATCGGACGGAGGTAAGTCAAACTTTGTAGTCAGCTCCATTGGGCCGGAGATCGGCGGCTTATCGGCTTTGACGGCGAGCTTCAGCAGATCTTCGATGTGGCCGTTTTTGGCGACGATGTCGAGGATCACTTCCTTGCCGTGGAGGCGTTTGTCGGTTGGACCGACAACGCCTCCGGTGCAGACTAAGGTTGTGCCGCCGATGTGCGCTGTAACCGGATGCAGCATGGTATCGCCGTTGGTGCCGTCAACAGTGGCGCTGAATTCGGTCTTCAACATCACCGGATGTCCGCCGGTGTCGACAGTGAAGTCAGGCGTAGTGGTTTCGCCTTGTACTTCCATGCTTTCGAGCACCCCTTTGAAACTGCCGGTCGACGACAGAATTCCGGCGATGCCCTTGAACACCGAGAGATCGGCATCTTTAAACGTGTAGTCGGCGCCGAGCGGCGTCGTGCGCGGATCGTCGGTTTGCCACGGCCCGAAATTTCCCTTCACATGAATCTCGCCGGGAGGCGTCGCGTTAGTGAGGTTAGCTTCGAATGGGGCGCCATGGCCGGGACCGAGATCGCGCATCACCAGATTGTGAATTAGAAATTGATGCGGCGTTTTGTCCGGTTTTCCGGAAATGATATCGAGTTCGGCTTCGTCGGAAGTCAATTCGTCGATCTGCACGGGAACGTCTTTGGGCTGGCGGCTTGACGACGAATTCGTGGGGAACAACTTGCCGTCACGCTGCTCGCGTGGCGGGATCTGGATGGTTAGTCCGGTTAACTTGATGCGGTTAATGTGCCAGGGCTTGCCGAAAATGCTCCACAGGTTGGCGGTGCCAGAGAACTGGTTCACCGAAACCAGCGGCGGAACGTCCGTACGGCCATGCAGACGGACAGTAACTCCCGAACCAAACAATTGAAGCTGAGGGAAGACGTTGATGTGGAAGCCCTGGATTTCGACCTCGCCATGCAGCCGGCTGCTGAGCATGTCCTCCGCGCGCTGGTGCAGAATCGGCTCCGCGTAGATCTTGAGCAGGACACCGGCGGCGATGGCCAGCACCAGGATCAGGCCAGCAGTGATCACGAACCATCGCGGAAGGCGTGTTTTCTTGTCCGGCGGGTTATCTTTCGAATCCATGATGGCTCCTAAATACAGGCTACAAGATGCGGAGCCGTTGCGCCCCAAGCGCTAGTGACTCGTCTCGATCAAGCCTTGGATGAAGGGTGACGGTGGTTCGTTGCTTGCACGACAGAACCGGAGTTTGTACGAAGGACTAAGCTGCGAAGCGCGGAAGTTCCTAAGCCGTCAGTCCAGCCTTGTTCGAAGATTGAAGCCGATTCAGGGCGAAGCCCAATCCGGTCATGCGCTCGTAACTTTCCGCCAGCGACAATGCCGAGACCGGCACATGAGGAAGCATGATTCCGATGTACAGCTTGACCGTCGCCCGGAAAGCGAACAGCCGCAGCCGGATGGCGCTATCCACCAGCTTGTCCCCTGCCCGAACAATCTCGGGCTCGGGACTGCGTCGCGCCGCTTCACCCACGCGCATCAGGATCGCGGCATTGTGGGAGGCAGCAGCAATGTACATGATGGCGCCGCGCAATCGTTCACGATGGATGGCGGCGAACTCAGCGCGCGGCAAGTTTTGCCGCAGGTATTGTTCCTCGGCGGGATCGATCAAATTGCGGAAGGCGCGCACATCCACTGGCCGGATCTGAACTTTGTGATCGACGGCCGCAAGGCCAGAGATGCCCCGGCCTTTCGCCATGCGAATCAGAAAAACCAAGGCAAGCAGGGCTGCAACAACGAGGAAAAAAGTAATAATCATTGCTGTATTAAGCGCTGCAGCTCCTTGTTCCAGCTTTCGAGGTCATTCTCGGGGACGGATTTAACGGCGAATTGCGGGGCCCGCTCCGGTAGCCATAAATAGCCGAACCAGATGAGCACGCAAACGTGATAAACGCCCATGGTGTAGTAGTTGAGGAAGGTCGTATTGGCTGTTCCGAATTCGGTGCGGATTGCCGCCGAGATCAAGTCGACGCACGCAAACACGCCTAACCCCAACGCAATGCCGAACATCTGATTTCGCAGGGAAAGTCCCAGGTAAGATGAAAACGAAAACAGGATCAACAGGAGACCACATTGCAGGAAGCTAGCGGTTCGGCTGAGCACCCAAAGAACGGCGAGCACACGCTGCGAATCGTTCCCGCCGACGAACACGGCGGCGAGTAGTCCGAGTATCAACAAGATCGCCGTTCCCCAGCGGAAAACCGGCTTCCCAAAAACACTGAGCGATGGATAATTGCGAAAGGTGTAAGCGGCAATTTCGTGGATCACACCAAACCTTAGGCCGGTGCTCAACGCCAGTCCCAAAGCCTCAAACCGCGTGAAAGTGTGAACGGACACGGAAGGCATAACCGCCATTGAGTAGATCACCAAAAACTGGATAACTTCCTCTACTACGTAGGCGAAAAATACAGGGAATTGGCGGATCAAATTTCTGTGCCACATGGCGAACGCCACACCGATAAGTATAAGGTGCGGGACGATCCATAAGTAATGCCACAGAAACACCCTAAGGGTCATAGGGCCACCGGCGAAATATAACCGTTTTCGCGGTGGCCCACAACACCGTAGTAACAAAACGTTACGGAATCAGGAATCGAATTTGCATTACAGTTACTTGGTATCGGGACCCGGCTTACAAGTACCGGACGGGCAGGTATGTGTTCCGCTGCCGCCGTCGGCGAAGCTGGCTGGTACGAAGGTTGCGGTCAAAATGGCTAGAACGGCTAGGTAGCGTAGGGTTTTTTTCACGGTGTGAAATCCTTTCCAGTTGGGATTGCACCGTGATAATGTGCTGGCGACGGGGGTCTCGCCAGATAACCGAGGTAATGGCCGGATTCCCGAAAGTGTAACGTTTTATGACACTGTCATCTGCCCTTGAAGATCTACGATCTACCACTCTTAAGACGATTGCCGGGGGGCTTCGCCGTCTGGAATACCTTTCCGGCTTGAGAGATGGGGCGGGAAACTACACTCACTGGGGTTTGGCCCGGGTTCATGGGGATTTAGCCGCCGCAAAGGCGCTGGCGGAAGAGCACCGGACGGTGACTTCCAATTTGTTGGCAATGCCTATCTCACACTTATTAGAGGACTTACAGGAATCTAGCCAAGAGGCGGGGGTGCCTGCCCTTACCTACCTCGAGCGCCTGAGTGCCCAAGGCCAGGAACTTCTGCCACCTGACCCTTGCGCGGGTCATGCGCCTCACCTTAGTTCAGCGCTGCACGCTCTTTCGTCCCTTGTGAAGGCTCACTCAGGGTTCTCCAGTCGCCCAACCGTATAGCCACCCCAACCACTTGGCCGATCACTTCCGCTTCCTGGGGAAAACGCAAAGCCCGTGCCGCGACCGGCGATAAAGGATGCGGCTGCAGGATCAGTTGGTCGTGGGTCAACGTGCACCAGCAGCAAACGTGGCCGTTTCGGGTCTCGACAAAGTAAATCGGCCGCTCGTATTCCGACCTCCAGCCGCCTTCCGCAACTCGATTTTTAGATTCATCCACCTGCACAAAGCTGCCCGGCGGCAAGATCGGGTGCATGGTCAGATCTTCGCTTCCGATGTACCCGTAAGTGAACTGGCAGTCGGTGAATTGACTTAGATAGGCCAGGGGCACCATGCCCCATTGTTCAACCAAACGCCCAAAATTTGAGGTTTGACGGGGGTCAAAGCCAGGATCCATGCGGACGGGAACACGCACGGAAGAAACTCCGCTTAACGCTTCCGAGAAGTGCGACTTGGGCGGAACCGACAAATCAAGATCGGCGGCCATGGAGTTTAGGTCGACGCCGTACCACGACAGCAACTCGCGCACGTCGCGGCGATAAATCACAGCCAGCGAATAAAGGCGATAGATGCTGGGAATTACACCCTTGGTCTCAATATCAGAAAGGCGGCTCGGAGGAATCGCGTATTCGTCATTGCCGTGTTTGTTCGAAATTCGGGAACTCGCGCTTTCGACGTCGCGCATTGTCAATCCCAACTGCTCCCGCAAAGCCCTGAGGTTTTGGCCGCCTGAGAACATGTCCCCTTCTTTCGGAAGATAACCGCCTGTATTCTTGGAGGTTAGCTCCAAGAATCAAGAACGTGCTTTCCCCCCACATTGTTCCGGATTCGTAAAAATACAATCGTGCGGCAAACCGAAGCCGCAGTTCTGCGTTATGAAAGGGGAGACTTCCCCCACTTGAAAACTAAACCGGAGTGAAAGAAAAGTCCTGGGATTACTCCGGCTTGGCCGATGATGTTAGAACGAATATAGCTGCTAAGGCAACGTCCAATACATCAATTTTAGCCGAAAATAAGCGTATCGTACCGAACAGAGACCTAGGATGGTGTCTATCGGCGGGCGGTTAGCTGGTCCGGTCAAATAGATTTTGCTGAATATAAGGGCTTTTAGCGCCGGGAAAAGATCCCGGCAATGCCGTAGCCGATAACGGCAGCCGTCAGGCCGGCAATTCCAGAAATCGGCAACACATTCTTGCGAACCTGGGCCTCTACGTCGAGAGTCTCATGCATGCGTTCTTTCAAGTCTTCGAATGAGGCTTGTAAGTGGCTACGCTCTTCGTGAGCCTTTACTGCGAGATCGGATGTTGATTCAGTCATGATGCGCGTTTCACCTCATCCTTTAGCCAAATAGTGTCGGCTTTGAGAATTTCGACCGTCTTATTTGGGAAAGTTCCGCGCTTGCGGAATGCGTTGCGCGCTTTTGCGATTGCTATTGCGCCGCCGAGAATTTCTACTCCGCCCACAATTGAGAATGCGATAGGCCAGCGGAATTGATTATTCACAAACAGGAAAGACACCAGGCTCACGATCGCCGCGGTCAGTAACAGATACGCGGTGCCCAACAGAACAACCGCTGTGGCCGCGAGAGGCGCCAGCCCCTTCATCGACTGCGCTGTTTCTTTAAATTCGCTTTGGAACAAGCGAATCCGCGTTTCTACGAAGGAGATGAGTTCTTCTTTGATGTCCAGCAAGACTTCAGCTAGCGGCTTGGAGCGCGAGGCTTCAGCCACGGGATGATCTCCACAAACGCACTCCAAAACCGATTACAAAAGACGCGGCCGCAACCATCGCAATAAAGCGCAGTGGCTCGTTTTCCGCAACATTGCGGAGATTTTCCAAGTCGCGCGAGGAAGTGGTCACCGCTTTCCGGAAGGTGCGATCAACCTCGTCAATGATTGAATCGTCCTCTAATACGGTCGCCCGTTGCAGAACGAAGGCAACTTCTTCCTCCGCAACGTCCTCGATATCGGTTGGGTCGACATCGTACAGCGGCATGGGCACGATTTTCGGGCCGAGTTCTTCCGGCGCGATTGGGGTGATTTTCTTTAAAGGCAGGGCCACAGAGCCTCCGGGTGCGTGTGCTTGGATGCGGGATGTGGCGGAATGTTAACTGGAACGCTGTGCCTAAAGCCAGATTAATTTGTGGGGCGGGCCGCAGCTCTGAAGCGTGCGCTCCTCACGACGTGGCCAGTTCCGCGGAATCCTCTGTGAATGCGTCCGAAAGTCGAAGGCTAGAGGATCGCCTCCAGCCTTCGGGTATTCCGGCATTACTCCGAGTCGTCGTCTGAATCTGCGGCTTCCACCAGTGGCACATTGACCAGGTGTTCGCTGAGGAACCAGGACTGAAGTTCGTTGAGGCGCAAAGCATCGCTTACCGCCAGGTCATTGGTCCCGTCGTCGCCTAGTTTGTCGGCGCGTTCCGCCAGTTCACGGCACTCGCTGATGATGATCTGATGAGCGTCAAGCAGGCGGGAAAGCTGCACGGGAACTTCTTCCCTTCCCCGCGGCGGCCGCGGAATCTTTGTGGTCTCGGCGATATCGGCTGCCATTGCCAGACTCACTCCGCCCAGCAGTTGAATGCGCTCGGCGATGGTGTCGACTAGCTCGTCCTGTTCGCCGTGATGTTTGTCGAACAGAAGATGGAGTTGATAGAAAGTTGGCCCGGCTACCTGCCAGTGCGACTTCTTATAGAGGTCGCGAAGGGTGATGGTGTCGGCTAGAAGCTGATTGAGTTGCTCGGTCATCTCCAGGCGCACCGGCTCTTCCAAATCGAGGGGCAGCGCATGAGTGACAGTTCCGTACTTCTGAATTTCTTTGGCGTGCTGGTGGATTCGGGGTTGTGCGTTAATGCGACGAGTCTTGGTTGCCATGGTGAATCCTCTCTGAAGTGACTAATCCAGTAGCCTTTGATTCATTTCGTGCCATCACCGTTTCCAAATATTCCACTTCATCCGAGAGTCGTGGCACTTTCGACGCGGCCGGCTTCGGCAAAATTCCGCGTAATTGTCTATTATTGAATACTTAGCCTTACTATCAGGGAGACGCAGACGTGGCAGAGTCCCAAACGGATGGATTGGAAGTACTGGAAACCAGGGAGTGGGTTGATTCCCTGGATTATGTTCTATCGAAGGGCGGCCCGGAGCGGGCCGGACGCCTCCTTCAGCAGCTTTCGCTGCATGCCCGGCGCGAGGCCGGAGTCAATCTTCCTTTCACCGCCACTACTCCCTATCAGAATACGATTCCTACTTCGCAGCAGCCGCCCTATCCAGGTAGCCAGGAGATGGAACGCCGCATCAAGAGCCTGGTCCGCTGGAACGCCCTCGCTATGGTGGTGCGGGCTAACAAGAAGCAGGAAGGTATTGGCGGACACATCTCGACCTTCGCCTCTTCGGCCACGCTTTATGAAGTAGCATTCAATCACTTTTTCCGCGCGCAAACCCCTGAAGGCGGACGGGATATCGTTTACTTCCAGGGACATGCCTCTCCCGGAATCTATTCCCGCGCTTATCTGGAAGGCCGCTTCTCCAAAGAGAAATTGCAAAACTTCCGTCGTGAACTGGCGGACGGCGGCGGACTTTCTTCCTATCCTCATCCCTGGCTGATGCCTGACTTCTGGGAGTTCCCGACGGTCTCGATGGGACTCGGTCCCTTACAGGCGATTTACCACGCGCGTTTCATCCGCTATTTAGAAAATCGTGGCCTAAAGAAATCGACCGACGGCAAGGTCTGGGCCTTTATGGGCGACGGCGAAATGGACGAGCCCGAATCCCTCGGTTCCATCACGCTGGGGTCCCGCGAGAAACTAGACAACCTGATCTTCGTCATCAACTGCAACTTGCAGCGGCTCGACGGCCCCGTCCGTGGCAACTTCAAAATCATTCAGGAACTGGAAGCCATCTTCCGCGGCGCTGGTTGGAATGTCATTAAATGTATCTGGGGTACCGACTGGGACAACCTGATCCGCAATGATCGCGACGGGCTTCTGGTCAGGCGTTTGGGCGAAGTCACCGACGGCCAGTACCAGAAATTTTTCGTCGAAAGCGGCGCATACTTCCGGCAGAACTTGTTCGGCACCGATCCGCGTCTACTGAAGATGGTGGAGCATCTCTCCGACGATCAGCTGCGACGTATGCGGCTGGGCGGACATGATCCGATCAAAGTCCACGCGGCCTATCGCGCGGCCATGGACCACAAAGGCGCGCCGACCGTCATTCTCGCCAAGACGATCAAAGGCTATGGTCTGGGCGAAGCTGGCGAAGGCAAGAACATCACCCACCAACAGAAGAAGCTGAACGAAGAAGAACTGCGCACCTTCCGCTCGCGCTTCGGAATTCCCATCCCCGATGAGGGATTGCAGGAAGCTCCGTTCTACCGTCCGCCTGACGATAGTCCTGAAATTCAGTACATGCAGGAGCGCCGCAAGGCGCTGGGCGGATATTTGCCGGAGCGCAAGGTCCGCTCCGAGGCGCTCAAGCCGGTTAACCCCGAGCACTTTGTTGAGTTTGATAAAGGCACCGATGGCCGCGAAGTTTCGACCACCATGGTGTTTGTCCGTCTGTTGGCGAAACTGCTGCGTGATCCGGAAATCGGCAAGCTGATCGTTCCCATTATTCCCGACGAAGCTCGCACCTTCGGCATGGAAGCGTTGTTCCGCCAGGTAGGAATTTATTCCAGCGTAGGCCAGCTCTATGAGCCGGTAGATATGTCCACTTTGCTTTACTACAAGGAAGCCAAAGACGGACAGATTTTGGAAGAAGGCATTACCGAAGCCGGATCGATGAGTTCGTTTATCGCCGCCGGTACTGCTTACGCCAATCA
Organism: Terriglobales bacterium; assembly: GCA_036271375.1. Classification (GTDB taxonomy): domain Bacteria; phylum Acidobacteriota; class Terriglobia; order Terriglobales; family Acidobacteriaceae; genus DATBAT01. Next base: position 6,071 of record DATBAT010000113.1, on the reverse strand, counting down.
CGGGATCAATACGATCCCGTTTTTTATTTACTACTCGATGTTTGGATTCCAGCGCATCGGCGATTTGATCTGGGCCGCGGGCGACTTGCGCTGCCGCGGATTTCTGGTCGGCGGCACCGCCGGACGCACCACTCTTGCCGGCGAAGGCCTACAGCACCAGGATGGCCACAGCCATGTGATCGCGTTGTCGGTGCCGAATTTGCTGGCTTACGATCCCGCGTTTGCCTACGAAATTTCCGTCATCATTCAAGAGGGCATCAAGCGGATGTACGTCGATCAGGAATCGATCTTCTATTACCTGACCGTCACCAACGAGCCGCTGGCCATGCCCGCCATGCCGGAAGGCAAGGATGTGCGAGACGGCATTCTCAAAGGCCTCTACCGTTTCAAGAAATCGGCGAAAAAAGACGCCAAAGCAAATGCGCAACTCTTCGGCAGCGGAACCATCATGTACGAAGTGCTGAAGGCCGGCGAAATTTTGGAAGAAAAGTACGGCGTGGCCTGCGACGTCTGGAGCGTGACCAGCTACAAGGAACTCTACCGCGACGGTAATGACTGCGATCGCTGGAACATGCTGCATCCGACGGACAAGCCGAAAGTGCCATACGTCAGCCAGTTGCTGCAAGACGCGCCGGGAGTGCTGGTGGCGGCGTCGGACAACATGAAAGTTCTGCCCGAGGTGATCTGCCGCTGGATGCCGCGCAATCTGGTCTCCCTTGGCACTGACGGTTACGGTCGCAGCGAAGGCCGCGTGCAATTGCGAGACTTCTTTGAAGTCGATGCCAAGCACATCGTGCTGGCGACGCTGCACGCGCTGCTCAAAGAAAAACAAATCAAGCCGGAAGTGATGAAGCAGGCGGTGAAGGACCTGAAGATCAATCCGGAAAAGGCAAACCCGGCGAGCAGCTAGGTTCGCGGATTTCAGCAAGCCGCAAAGCGGCGAAAGAATGCAGCCCAGCGCGTAAACGCTGGGTAAGGGTGAAAAGACAAAAGCCCCGAAGGGGCGAAAGAACCAGGCGCTCCACGAGGAACATAAGTGACTGAATTCAAGCTACCCGAACTAGGGGAAAACATTTCGCAGGGCGATCTCGTCCGGCTGATGGTCTCGCCCGGCTCCAGCGTGACTGAGGGCCAGGCCGTCATGGAACTCGAAACCGATAAAGCCGTCGTCGAAGTGCCATCGTCGGTGACCGGTACGGTCAAAGACATTCGCGTTAAAGAAGGCGAGAAGATCAAAGTCGGCCAGGTGATTTTCACCGTGGAGAACGGTGCTGGTGCAAAAGCCGCGGAAAAACCTGCGGCCAAAGCAGAAGCGCCCAAGTCCCAACCTGAAGCTGCCAAGCCAGCCGCCAAAGCTGCGGCTGCCGCAGCCCCTGCCCCGGCTCCTCAACCCAAGGCTGCCTCCGGCGCCAGTGAATTCAAACTCCCCGAGTTGGGAGAGAATATTACTCAGGGCGACCTGGTCCGGCTGATGGTTTCTGCGGGTAGCAAGATCTCCGAAGGCCAGCCGGTGATGGAACTTGAAACCGACAAGGCCGTCGTTGAAGTTCCGTCCTCGGTGACCGGCACCGTTAAAGACATTCAGGTCAAGCAAGGCGACAAAATAAAAGTTGGCCAGGTCATCTTCACGCTGGAAGATGGCGGTTCTTCCTCTGCCGACACGCAGAAGCACGCCCCGGTAGAGCATCCTTCGGAGCAGCACGATGCCCGCATTGAACTGCATGCGGCGATTTCTGCCGAAGGAAAGACCGAAGACCAGGCGCTGCCGCCTGATCAACCGAAAGCGGCTGCTCCGTCTTTCTCAATGCCGGCGCAACTGAATCGCACTGCAGGCACCGAACACCGCGAACCGGTTCCCGCCGCGCCTCACGTGCGCCGCTTGGCGCGCGAGTTGGGGCTCGACATCCACGAGGTAAAAGGCAGTGGGCCCGGTGGACGCATCAACGAAGACGACGTCAAAGCGCACGCCAAGAGTCTGGTTATCGCTGCCGCACAAGGCGGCGTGAAAACCGGACGCTTCCCGGCGTCAACGCTTCCTGATTTCGCCAAGTACGGGAAAATCGAACGCGTCTCCATGCGCGGCGTACGGCGCAAAACCGCGGAACATCTTTGGGAAGCCTGGACGACGATTCCGCATGTTACCCAGCAGGACAAGGCCGACATCACCGAACTCGAGCAGCTGCGCGCCAAGTTCGGGCCGAAGGCCGAGCAGGCTGGGGGCAAGATGACGGTCACGGCAATCGCGTTGAAAGTGTGTGCGTCCGCGCTAAAGATTTTCCCTCAGTTCAATGCCAGCATCGACATTGAAAAGGAAGAAATCATTTACAAGCAATATGTGAACATCGGCGTGGCGGTCGACACCGATCGCGGGTTGCTGGTTCCGGTGCTGCGCGATGTCGACCAGAAGAACATTGTCGAACTTGCCACCGAGCTGACCCAGATTTCCAAGAAGGCGCGCGACAAGAAGCTCACGCCTGCCGACATGGAAGGTGGCACCTTCACGATTACAAACCTCGGCGGCATCGGTGGCACGGGCTTCTCGCCGATCGTGAATTCGCCGGAAGTCGCAATATTAGGTCTGTCGCGTTCCAGCATGGAGCCGGTCTGGATCAACGGAAAATTTGAACCCCGGCAGGTGATTCCTCTATCTCTTTCTTATGATCACCGCCTGATCGACGGCGCCGATGCCGCGCGCTTTTTGCGCTGGATCGCGGAAGCCTTCGAGCAGCCGTTCCTGCTTTCCGTGCAGGGATAAAAAACTAACGAGGGTGCCCCATCCTTGTCGCGGTTTGTGCGACAGGGTGGGCCTTTGACTTCGGCGTAAAGAATCAAAAACCCCGCGCGGTTCCGCCAAAAACTTGCGGGACGAAAGACAGAGCACCTGCGGAATCTCTAAAATAAAAATACACATGACAGAAACTCAAAACCTACACGTGGCAGTAATCGGCGGCGGCCCCGGTGGCTACGCCGCAGCCTTTCTCGCAGCTGATCTCGGCATGAAGGTCACACTCATCGATGCGGAAGCGAACCCCGGCGGCGTCTGCCTTTATCGCGGGTGCATTCCCTCGAAAGCCCTGCTGCATGTGGCCAAGCTGATTAACGAATCGCGCCACGCGAAAAATTGGGGCATCGACTTTGCCGAGCCCAAGATCGACGTCGAACGCCTGCGCGGATTCAAAGAAGGCGTCGTCAAAAAACTCACCGGCGGCCTGGGTCAACTCTCGAAGCAACGCAAAGTGACTTACGTCCAGGGCAAAGCCGAGTTCATTAATTCGACCACGCTAAAAGTAATAAAGACAGACGGCAGCGAAGAAACCGTCACCGCCGATCGCGTCGTCATCGCCACTGGCTCGCGTCCCGCGGTGGTTCCCAGCCTCAAGCTCGACACGCCACGCATGATGGATTCCACGTTGGCGCTCGATCTCTCAAACGTCCCCAAAACTCTGCTGGTAGTTGGCGGTGGATACATCGGTCTCGAACTCGGCACCGTCTACGCCGCGCTCGGCACAAAAGTTTCTGTCGTCGAAATGACCGGAGGTCTGCTCCCCGGCGCGGACCGCGATCTGGTGCAGCCACTGCAGAAGCGCATGGAGAAAATCTTCGACGCCATCATGCTCAACACTACCGTGACCGGCGTGAAGGAAGAATCCGACGGCATTCGCGTCAGCTTCGACGGCGCTGATGTGAAAGAGAAAGAAAAAGTATTCGAGAAGATTCTTGTCTGCGTGGGCCGCAAGCCGAACTCAGAAATCCCCGGCCTCGACAAGACGGGCGTCAAAGTCGGGCAGCGTGGCTTTATTCAAGTCAACAAGCAGCTACAAACCGACGATCCCGCGGTCTACGCCATCGGCGACGTGGTCGGCGAACCCATGCTGGCGCACAAAGCTTCGCATGAAGGCCGCACCGCCATTGAAGCCATCGCTGGACATAAGGTAGCATTCGAGCCCAATGCCATCCCCGCGGTGGTCTTCACCGATCCGGAAATTGCGTGGGCCGGCCTCACCGAAACCCAGGCGCAAAAAGAAGGACGCGAGGTCAAAGTCGCGAAGTTCCCCTGGGCGGCTTCCGGCCGGGCTATGACCATTGATCGCACCGACGGTCTTACCAAACTGATTATCGACCCGAAAACCGAACGCGTTCTCGGCGTCGGCATGGTGGGCGCGGGTTGCGGCGACCTGATCGCCGAAGGCACTCTGGCGATTGAAATGGGCGCGGTAGCGCAGGACCTGGCGCTAACCATCCATCCTCACCCGACGCTTTCGGAAACCGTGATGCAGGCCGCCGAGGTCTTTTTCGGCACCAGTACCGATCTGTACCGCCGGAAGCGGTAAACCCGCCGCTAAAGTTTGGCCACCGCCTTCCGATGTTTTAAGGGACGTGGCCAATACCTTACAAACTCGTTTGCGGCAGCTTCCGGGCGAGATCAAGAAGCTCGCCGCGAAAAATAATCCCGCGGCCCGGCTCGAAGCCAGCGCCAAAGATCCCGTCTCCCCAATCGCGAAAGCGATCAACCTTTTACTGACCCGCTGTCAGGCGCGCGACGCCAAGCTGCTCGACGCTGCCGAATTGTTTCAGCAGACCTTCTGGATACTCGACGCGAAAGGCCGCACCGTCACTTACCTCAACGGTGCGGGAAACTTATCCAGCGACCCCAATGCGTGGGTGACGTCGGCGTATCCCGACGATCGTGACGTAGTCAAAGCCATGCTTGCGAAACAACGCGAGGGCGATACCGGTCAGGCCGAGTTTCGCATGTCCGCCCCCGATGGCGGAGTTCGCTGGATGTGGTGCCGCTACATTCCGCTGGCGGGCAAGGGCGGCAGCATCGAGAAAATCGTCGGAGTCTTCGAAGATGTCACTGAACAAAAAGAAGCGGAGCAAGTTCTTTCCACGTCACAGGTGGAATTGCGAAACGTCGTCGAAGTGCGGCAGTCGCAAAAGCTGCAATCCATCGGCGAGTTGATCGGCGGCATCGCCCACGAGATCAACACGCCGGTGCAGTTTGTTGGCGACAACGTCCGTTTCGTGCGCGAAGCCTATCCAAAGTTGGACGAGCTGCTTAAAGCCGCTGCAGAAAAAAACGGGGACGATTCAGACCTGGCTTTCCTGCGGGAAGAACTTCCCAAAGCCTTGCAGCAGGCGCAAGAAGGCGTAGAACGCGTCGCCAAGATCGCCAAGACGCTGAAAGAATATTCTCGCGAACAACGCGACCAGGGAATCAAATCCGCGAACCTGAATCAGGCAGTCGAGAGCACATTGCTCATCGCACGCAACGCGATGAAATATGTCGCGGACGTCGAAACCTCTTATGGCGTCCTGCCCATGGTCACCTGCCATCTGGGTGATATCCAGCAGGTGTTGTTAGATCTTTTCGTCCACGCCGCAGAAGTCATCGAAGCCACCGGCGCGCGCACCAAAAAACGGGGACTGATTCGCGTAGAAACCAAGCACTCTGGGGAGTGGGTCACTATCTCCATTAGCGATTCCGGAAACCCGCTCTCTCAGGAAGCGCGGGAAAGAATCTTCGAGCCGGCAACAAATACAGAAGAAGAAAAGCTCAAAGGATTATCGTTGGCATTCGCCATCGTCACCGAGCAACACGGAGGCAGACTGACGGTTTCGAGCGAAACCGGCAAAGGAAACACCTTCTCTGTCCGTCTACCGGTGTTGGGCAAAGATCACCGGGCCTCGGCCGCGGCAGCTAGATAGTCCGTCGCGCCCAACGCCGCAGCAAAAGATGTGTCGGGAAATAAACCACGCAGGGTATGACAATCAAATACAGCAACAAATAAATTGGCCCCGAAACAAGATGCTGTTCATGTCCGAATGGCGCCCGTGCCCAGTTCACGTTATATTCCGGACGCCAGAAGTAATTCACCGGCGCAACAATCCACGTCATCAGCGTCTGTAGCTTCCATCCGCGAGTGTCATAGCCTGAAAGCCGAATCGCCCACAGCAGCAATGGCGGCGTCACCACATGAAACAAACCCAAAAGCCGCACCCATAGCGGGAATTGGGCATCGAACATATATTCTGTCCCGCCGATCCAATGCCGGCCGCTCACCAGCGCT
>DATBAT010000112.1:0-13386 GCA_036271375.1 Terriglobales bacterium | reverse complement strand
GAGAATGGAGTCGAGCGAGTCTTCGACCGAGTTGATGAAGCAGGCCGAGCATTGCGGCTTGGAGTATCCGACGACGCCGAATTCGACGGTTTGAGTTTTAGGATTCCAGTGCCAGTTGCGGCCGTCGGAATTGGGCTCGATGCGGTCGCAGCCTACGTTGAACCAGACGGGCGAGTTGAAGGCCGCGTACTGGCGGACCAGGATGTGGGTAAGCTCGTCGAAAAAAGTGATGCCGTCCTCGGGAGTGCGGAAGTAACCTTGCGCCATACCCCAGTCGCGGAGGGTTTCAGCGACGCGGGAGACGAGCTGGCGCACTCCGGTTTCACGCTCGGCGGTGCCGAGGGTTCCATGCAGATATTTTGAGGCCACGATGTTGGTGGCGGTCACGGACCAGTCCTTGGGGACCTCGACATCTTTTTGTTCGAAGATGGAGTTTCCCTTGGAGTCGGTGATGGAGGCGGTGCGAAGCTCCCATTCAATTTCGTCGTACGGGGAGATGCCGGCTTTAGTGAAGTGGCGGCGGAAGGTTAGTCCAGGAGCTTTCTTCTCGGGGGCTTTAGGGGCTGTGGTTGAGGTGGCGGAGGGGGCTCCGGTGGTGGCGACCTGGGACATCGTTTCGTTCTCCCTTTATTTAATTCTATGATTGCGGTGAAAAATGTGCCGTCCCTGTGGGACTCGGGCTTTTTACGTCATTTCCCCGGCACTGCCGTGCCGGGCTTTCTTATTCCGTCGCCTCGCGACTGGGTTTGGGCGACGGCGACAAATCTTTATTAAGATCAGCATTTAGCAGTTAGCGCTTGGCATTTAGCCTTAGGCGACCTGTGGTAGTTCGGCGGACGATTGCATCCACTGCGTTAGAGCGGCTACGGCTTGGGCGCGCTCGGCTGTGGTTTCGATGACAGCGTAACGCGCGAAGCAGCGTCCGCTTTCGAGACGCTCACGCATCGGGCTGCCGGGAAGGAACAGGTTTCCCAGGGCGTAGCTTATGTCGGCGGCCTCACCTATATAGAAGAGGCCGAGCATGCGTTTGCTGCCCGCTTCGCCGGGAGAGACGATTTCTTCCCCCAAGGCGAAAACGCCAGGTTGGCACGGTGCCAGCAGAACGCTGAAACTCGAGTCACAACGGAACCACTTCGACCATTGCAGGCGGCGGTGATCCAGCTTGGGTTCGTAGCCGTGATCGGCCAGCGATTCGTTAACCAGGCGTGCCAGGCTTTCCATCGGTAACTCCTAGAGCAGCATTTAGAACTCAGCACTTGGCAATTCAGCCGCCGGACGTCTGCAAATACGCCCAGCGACCGATAAAGTGCTTCGCTTTCCGAAGAAATCTCCAGAAAACGCGTCACCGCAAAGCAATTCCGGCAGAACCGGAAGTTTTGGTTAGAGGAGCGGTCGCGGGTCACCTCTGGCTCGCGTCGTCCCCGGATTTCGGATTGCGGCCCGGGTTTACGGGTCGTGTGAAGTCCCTATGGGATTGCAACACTACTCCCGCCCATTGGGGCTGTCAAGAAGATATCTCTACATATTGTATCTCAAGCGATTAACCGGCGGGATTCGTGTTTAAGCCGGTGATTTTGGACACTTTTCTTTTGACTAGGTCCGGGCTTTGATCCAAACGTTCCTTCAGAAAATTGAGCAGATCCGGGCTGCTCCATGGCGACGTATACATCCTCGAAAATCTTTCGTCTCTGGATGCTGCGAGTTCCGTCACAAGATTCCACCAGATAGTCGCCCTTCTCTCCGCGATGCTCGCGTCCGAGAGCGTCGGTGAATTTTGTGCGGCGGGTCAACTGTTTTGCCTTCACTAAAAACCTGGTGCGATACAGATGCCATTCCATTTCGATTTTTTTCACGAGCTCCACCCTTGGGGGAGGTAGAAATTTTCAGGATTAATTTTTATGGAGACTTAGCTGGCCAGCATCATTTAGGTGGCGAATGTGAAATCGAATCTACGCGGAGGAACATCGGTGGTCAATTCCACATTGTTGGTGCAGTTGAGAAAAAGCTTGCGGCGGATTTGCGCGGATCAAGAAGATCATTATCTTTCTCTTGCGAGGCTTGGTGCGCGGGCGGTTCGGGACGTCGTGGATGGAGCGCTTCGGTTTCTCTTGCTTTGATTTCCACATGTCAAGCACAGGAAATGCAGAAAACAGCATTCAGCAGTTAGCACTCAGCATTCAGGCCGGCCGAGCGCCATGAGGTTCGCGAAACGCAAGATCCTGCGCTCGGTCCGGATGACAGATTATTTCGAGATGATCGGCTAGTCGTTGAGTTGCATCAACCGTTCTTGCACGGTTTCGCCGGTGATGGCGACGAATGCGCGCGCGAGGCGTTCGCGTTTGGCGGCATCATTCGTCTTTTGATAAGTGAAGGCGATTTCATCGGTGTCGTAGTGCAGCCATTTCAGAGTGCGCACTGCCTTGGGAAAATCGCTGCCCGATTGAACCGCGTTTAGAGCGCGGTCTCCATAGTGGAAAACGGCCTTCTGTACGCCGGCGGGGAAAGCGAGAATCAGAATGAATCCGAAGATCGCGGGCACCATACCCACGGGGCGCGAACTTCTGGCCTCGCACACCCGCCATGAGCGGATCGCATTGCGCAGGTAGACGAAGCTAGTGAAGAACGGAGTGAGGCCAAGAATTCCGATGAGAAATAACATTCCGATCAGCGTCATGGGGAACATCGCTGCGCCAAGCGAGAAAGCAAAAAACGCGCCCCCGGCGAGCGCTCCTGCCAGGAATGAGGAAGCACGATTGGTGATCTGATAGTAAGACAGGGCCGCGATACTGATCGCGATCTCCAGATAGGCAAGCAGCCGCAGATGGCGCAGGAACCAGCTTCCTCCGGCAAACGGGCGAAAGATCACGGGATCAAGCAGCACGCAAAGAACAGGAGCTACGATTCCGAAGATCAGATCGAATCGGCGCTGGGCAGGGGTCCCAGGGAGTTGAAATTGACGAGTCCAAAATCCAGCCATGGCGGTTGCGGGTCTCCGTTGCGGGAAGGAACACAAGGTCCCTCAGCTTCGCTCGGGATGAGAGATTTATATCGGGGTGATCGTTTTATTGCTGGCGGCCTTCACTTTGTGCTTTACGAAGACTGCGTTTAGTGGTGCCAGCTTTGGATGACAACTTTGCTTGTCGAGGCCAAAAAAACATCCCAGATCCTATTACTAAGATCTGGGATGCTTTGAACAGCCCTCCCCCGAAGTCTGCTCAAGAAAGAAGTTACAAGGGTCGCGAAAATTTGGGAATGGCACGAATGTGCTACTCGGGAAGTTATTGAAAATACTGGGGAAACCTGACATTTGGAAGGAAATCGACGTGCAATCTGGTCGTAACTGAGATGGCCGCTCTCCTAAAATCGTACACCCAGATATTTGGTAAACTGGTGAAACCAAACCAGAAGCCGACGTAGCTCAGTTGGTAGAGCAGCCGATTCGTAATCGGCAGGTCAGCGGTTCAACTCCGCTCGTCGGCTCCAGATCTTTCCACAGCCCACGAGCTCTCTTAGTTGCACCCCGATTCACGGCGACGTGAACTGCGTTTGTCCACTAATTCCCTACGTCGGCATCAAAATCCGCATTTTGCTCTTAAGAGATTCTTCAGGTTAGCCTGCAAGAATCGGTCGCTGGAGGCAGAGCTATGCTTTTCGCTCGTTTGGGCTATATCGGCTGCGGAGTTGTTCTACTCTTTGCGGGAATCGCTTCCGCTCAAATCGACGCCCAAGTTACGTCGCCAGAAACCGCCCCGGTCGTTCTAACCTTTCAAGATGCAATCGTCCGTGCGCGAAAGAACTTGCCACAATTTCTTTCGGTCAAGACTGACGCCGGTCTGGCGCACGAAGACAAGGTCCAGGCGCGGGCCGCGTTGCTGCCCTCCGTTTCCTACACTTCTCAGTTTCTCTACACTCAGCCTAACGGCACGCCGAGCGGAGTGTTCATTGCAAACAACTCCGTCCACGAATATGTAAGCCAGGGCCATGCTCATGAGGCAATCAATCTTGGCGGAGGCGAAGTGCATGACCTTCGCCGCACGCGTGCGGCTGAAATTGCTGCACGGGCAAAACTCGAGGTAGCCAGCCGGGGTCTAGTGGTCACGGTTGCGCAAAACTTCTACGGACTCGCCGTCGCTCAGCGGAAATACGCCACCGCTCAGACTGCATCGAAGGAGGCCGAGCGTTTTCTGAAGATTAGCCGCGACCTGGAAAATGGCGGAGAAGTGGCGCACTCCGATGCCATCAAAGCCCAGTTGCAATTTAACGAACGCCAACGCGGATTGCGGGAAGCCCAACTCGCGATGGAAAATGCCCGGCTGGCGCTGGCGGTAATTCTGTTTCCAAATTTCCAGCAGAATTTTACCGTGGCCGATGACTTCGAATTGGCCCCGGCCCTGCCATCTTTCGAGGAAGTACAAACGCTGGCAGGCAAGAGCAATCCAGAGCTGGCTGCTGCCACCGCTACTCTGGCGGCGGCAGATGCTGAAGTATGGGCCGCTCGAAGCGCTCACTTTCCATCGCTTAGCGTTGACTACTGGTATGGCATCGATGCCGACCGTTTCGCAACCAGAAGTGCTGACGGTATTCACAACCTCGGCTACGCTGCGGCGGCCACGCTGGAAATTCCCATCTGGAGTTGGGGGGCGACTCAGAGCAAGGTCAAACAGGCGGAACTGAATCGTGATCGCACCAAAGTGGAAGCCGGTTTCACCCGGCGACAGCTGATAGCCAATTTGCAATCGTTCTACCACGAAGCTGCGACATCCCGCGCTCAACTTGGACTGCTACAGCAGTCGTTCGATCTGGCAAGCGAAAGCCTGAGGCTCACTACTTTGCGCTATCAGGCGGGCGAGGCAACCGTACTGGAAGTTGTTGACGCGCAAAATACGTTGACCCAAACTCACGATGCCTACGACGACGCGCAGGCGCGCTACCGCGTCGCCCTCGCCGAACTACAAACGCTCACAGGGACCTTCTAAACGATGAAGGCTCGTCTGAATCGGATTGTGTATGTTGCTGCTGCCGCCCTGGTGGCCATCACTGCTGGCTGTTCAAAGGCTGAAAAAGAACCCGAGCCGATTGTGAGCGTGCAGGTTGCCAAGGTCACGCAACAGGCGATCACAAAGATCATTCGCGCTGAGGCCGTACTGTTTCCACTGCAGCAATCAGCGCTGACTCCAAAGGTCAGCGCTCCGGTGAAACGTTTCTATGTGAATCGTGGAAGCCGCGTTAAAGCCGGCCAATTGCTCGCCACCCTCGAAAACCGGGACCTTGCCGCAGCCGCAATCGAAAACAAAGGCGCGCTCGCGCAAGCTCAGGCGACGTACGCGACCGCAACGGCCTCCGGCCTTCCGGAGGAGTTTCGAAAATCAGAACTGGACGTTGAGGCTTCCAAGCAGGCTTTTGACGCCGAACAGAAGTTATTCGAGAGCCGCCAGAACCTCTTCCAACAGGGAGCGCTGCCACGCAAAGATCTGGACCAGGCGAGAGTGAGCCTTACCCAGGCGAAGAGCCAGTACGAACTCGCCCGACAACATTGGAACGCGCTACAGGCAGGCGGGAAGGAACAGGAACTTAAGTCGGCAAGCGGACAACTTCAGTCGGCGGAAGGAAAGTTTCAGGGCGCACAGGCGCAGTTGAGCTATTCCGAAATTCGCAGCCCTATTCGCGGCATCGTTACCGACCGCGCCTTGTATCCGGGGGAGATGGCGACGGCGGGGAGTCCCCTGCTAGTGGTAATGGATACTTCGTCGGTCATAGCCAAGGCGCACATTCCTCAGCAGGACGCAGCGCTGTTGAAAGTCGGGGCCTCGGCGGAGCTTAGTATTCCGGGAAATGAAGACAAGATCGCGGCTCGCATCACCGTGGTGAGTCCAGCCACCGACCCGAACAGCACGACCATTGAAGTGTGGGCGCTTGCGAAAAATCCCAACAATTTGCTGCGGCCGGGCACGACGGTGCAGTTGTCCATTACAGCGCAAGAGATCGATGGTGCGGTGGTTGTTCCCGCTTCCGCTGTGCTGAAGCAGCCTGACGGTAGTTCTGCCGTATTGATTGCTGGCCCGGACAATCGCGCGCATCTTCAGGTTGCGCAAGTCGGGATTCAGAATGGAGACGAAGTACAGATAATTTCGGGGGTGAAAGCGGGAGAGCAGGTAATCACCATCGGCGGCTATGGTCTGCCCGACAAAACTCAAATCAAGATCGAAAGTCCGCAGCCTGAAATCCCGAAGAGTGATTGATTGATGCGACTGAGTTCTATTTTTCATCGCGCTGAATCCGACGAAGGCGACCGGTCTCAGTACTGGTTCGCCCGCCTGTCGAGTCCAATCATTTTTCTTATTCTTGCTTTGGCAGGCGCCGGAGCTTACCTCGCATTCGACATTCCCGTCTCGGTTTTTCCCAACACCGATTTCCCGCGCGTCGTGATCGCCATCGACAACGGTGTGATGCCGATTGACCAGATGCTGGTGACCATCACGCGGCCGGTTGAGGAAGCCGTCAACAGCGTGCAGGGGTTGCAACAAGTCCGTTCGATTACCAGCCGCGGATCCGCCGAAGTCGATCTCTTCTTCGACTGGAAGGTGGACATGTTCCAGACGCTTCAACTGGTCGATTCCGCAATCGCGCGCGTGCAATCGACTTTGCCTGCCACGGCTACGGTCGACACGCATCGCCTGACATTCGCCAGCTTCCCGATCATGGGTTACAGCCTGACTTCGCAAACCGTTTCCGGTGCGCAGCTTTGGGAGATGGCGACCTATGAGATGAAGCCCCGGCTGAATCGTCTGGATGGGGTGGCGACCGTCATTGTGCAAGGTGGCCAGGAACCGGAATTCCATGTGATACCTGATCCCGCCAAGCTTCTGAGTACATCAGTTACGGTCACCGATCTTCTCGATGCGATTCGGAGAACCAACCTGGTTGATTCTCCGGGATTGCTGGCGCAAGATCACCAGCTTTACCTGACACTGATCAATGGACAGGTTCGCAGCCCTGACGAACTTGGCCAGATTGTGGTGAAGGCAACGCCTGCGGGCATTCCGATTCGAATCGGCGACGTTGCCTCCGTCGAGAAATCGGTGAAGCCGGTTTATACCATGGTGACGGCGAACGGAAAATCCGCCGTCTTGCTCAACATCAATCGCCAGCCAAACAGCAACACGGTCAGCGTAGCCAACGAAGTGCACGACGAGGTCGACCGCATTCGGCGAACCCTACCGCCCGGAATTGCGCTGACTCCCTTTTACGACCAGTCGCAAATTGTGAGCGAGTCGATCAAGAGTGTGCGTGACGCCATCATTCTTGGGGTGATCCTGGCCTCGGCGATCATGGTTTTGTTCCTGCGGGACTGGGGAACGTCGATTGTGGCGGGCCTGGTGATTCCGGTCACGGTGTTGATGACGCTGATCGTGCTGCGGCTGATCGGACAGAGTTTCAATCTGATGACCCTCGGTGGTCTGGCAGCCGCGGTGGGGCTGGTGATTGACGATGCGATTGTCGTGGTGGAGAACATCGTTCTGCATCGCGACGCCGGACAGCCGCGTCTGCAAGCGATTCACAGCGCGCTGCGGGAGATCACGGTTCCGCTGATTGGGTCAACGATCACGCCGATCGTAGTTTTTCTGCCGCTGATTTCAATTGCCGGCGTGACCGGAACGTTCTTTCGAGCACTTGCAGTGACGGTGACGGCGGCGTTGCTTACTTCGTTGGTGTTGGCGCTGACATGGACACCGAATCTTAGCCAGTACTTTATTTCCTCAAAGATTCGTCACGGATCGAGGCAGGCCGCGAACGAAGAGATCACGACCGAACAACTGTTGGCGGCGGAAGAAGCGTCGCTCACCGGAGTTTTTGGCAAGATCGTGCGTTTTTATGAGCGCGTGTTACGCATCGCGCTGGAGCGACCTCGATGGATTGCGCTATTGAGTGTGGTGCTCATAGCGTGCGCCTACCTGTCGTATCGCGGACTGGGCAGCGATCTTCTGCCAGAAATGGATGAAGGCGGATTCATTCTCGATTACCTGATGCCGGCAGGAACTTCTTTGGAAGAAACCAATCGAGTGTTGCAGCAGGTGGAACAGATTCTTCACTCGATCCCTGAAGTGGAAAGCACCTCACGCCGCACGGGACTGCAACTCGGCCTGGCGGCGGTTACCGAGGCAAACTCCGGGGACTTCACCGTCAAGTTGAAACAGGGCCGCAGCCGGTCGGTGGAGGAAGTGATGGAAGAAGTGCGGTCCAAGGTCCATCAGGCCGAGCCCGTACTCGATATTGAGTTGCTGCAACTCTTGCAGGACATGATCGGTGATTTAAGCAATGCGCCGGAACCGGTGCAGATAAAACTCTTCTCCAACAATCCTGATCTTCTGACCCAATGGGGACCACGCGTGGGCGACGCCATCGGGAAAGTACCCGGAGTAGTCGATGTGCTAAACGGAATCGATAACACGGTCAGTGGTCCCGCGGTGGTTTATCAGGTGAATCCTACAACCGCGGCACGTGCGGGGTTTACCCCGGAAGAGGTTACGACCGACGCCGCAGCCATGCTTGGCGGTGAGCCGGCGGCGACGCCGGTGATCAGCAATGACCGTTCCTATACGATCCGCGTGCGATATCCGCAACAAAATCGGGCTTCCCTTGAGGCCATGAGCGACACACTGCTCAACAGTAGCAGCGGCCACACCGCGACACTGGGCTCACTCGCAACCATCGAGCGAATTCCCGGGCAAACCGAAATTCGCCGTGAAAATCTTCAGCGCGACATCACCGTCACCGCACGTCTGGAGGGCCGAGACCTGGGCAGCGGAATGGCAGATGTTCAGAAGACAGTCGCGAATCTTCATCTGCCCGCGGACGTTCGCGTCGAATATGGCGGCACCTACGCCGAACAGCAACAGTCGTTCAAGGATCTGATGTTCGTTTTGCTGTTGGCTGTCGTGCTGGTGTTCCTGGTCTTGCTTTTCGAGTTTCGCAATCTTTCCGCACCTATCGCGATCCTGGCGTCCGCGCTGCTATCCACATCAGGCGTCGTCTTTGCGTTGCTCGTGACCCGCACTACGTTCAACATCTCGTCGTTCATGGGGCTAATCATGGTGATCGGAATCGTGGCGAAAAACGGAATCCTCCTGCTCGATGCTGACCAAAAATTCCGCGGCTGGGGGTTCGCCCCGGAAGATGCCATGCTCCAGGCCGGAAGGCGGAGGCTCAGGCCGATTGTAATGACCGCACTGGCAACCATCGCCGGGATGCTGCCTCTCGCATTCGGTTGGGGAGCAGGTTCCCAAATGCTGCAGCCACTGGCTATCGCGGTAATTGGCGGAATTCTCATTTCAATGGTTTTGTCTCTGGTGATTACGCCTGCGGTCTATTTCAGGCTCGCGGGCGTGCGGGAAAGATCCTTGTCCTAAAGTTTTGGAGGAATCAAAATGCGCAGTCTACGATTTGTTCTTTTGTTTGCAACCATCGCGATATCCGTCGCTTCACCGGCGCAACAATACAAGGTGACAAACAGCATCTCTTCCGCAGGCGAAGGAGGCTGGGATTATTCATTCGCCGATTCAATCGCGAGGAAACTCTACGTCACTCACGGAAGCGAGGTCCTCGTGATCGACCTTGATTCCGAGAAATCCGTCGGAAAGATCACTGGCCTGAATCGCATCCACGGCGTTGCCATCGCCGATGATCTGCATCGTGGTTTCATCAGTGATGGCGCGGCCAATGAGGTTGTTGTCTTCGATACAAGTACGAATTCTGAAATTCAAAAAGTGAAGGCCGGCACCAACCCGGACGGAATTGTTTTCGACCCTTTCAGCAAGCGGGTGTTCGCGTTCAACGGGCGCAGCCAGGATGCCACCGTCATCGACGCGGCTACGGGCAAGGTCGCCGGCACCATCGGTCTGGGCGGAAAGCCCGAGTTTCCGGTCAGTGACGGAAAGGGTAACCTTTACGTGAACATCGAGGACAAGAGTGAGATTGCCAGGATCAATCCGGCAAGCATGCAGGTAGAAGCCCGCTGGCCGCTGGCCCCGTGTGAAGAGCCCTCCGGACTCGCGATGGATACCGCAAATCGAAGACTGTTCGCAGTATGCTCGAATCAGAAAATGGCGGTAGTGAATGCCGATACTGGTAAAGTCGTCGCCACGGTCGGGATCGGCAACGGTCCAGACGCGACAAGTTTCGACGCCGGTAAAGGACTTGTTTTCAGTTCCAATGGACAAGACGGTACGATCACGGTGGTCAAACAAGAATCTCCGGACAAGTATTCCGTACTCGAAACGGTGCCGACGGAGAAGAGCGCACGCACCATGACTCTGGACAGCAAGACCCACAGACTATTTTTGTCGGCGGCCAAACTGGGTCCGCCTCCGGCAGCCACAGCGGCAAACCCACATCCCTGGCCAAAAGTTGTTCCGGATAGTTTTCACGTTTTGGTGGTGTCTCCGCTCTAGTAGCAAACATGAAGATATTGGTAGTGGAAGATGAAAGACGCATGGTCGAACTGCTCCGCAAGGGCCTGGAGGAGGAAGGCCACTCGGTCGCCTGCGCTATCGACGGCATGGAAGGACTGCGGCTGTGCAGGGACCATGAATATGACGTCATCATTCTCGACATCATGATGCCCAAACTCGATGGTTACGGCTTGGTCGAAAAATTGCGCGCTGAAAAGATTTCTACTCCCGTGCTGATGCTCACCGCAAAAGACGCCATACCTGACGTAGTTCATGGCCTGGATTTAGGCGCCGATGATTACATGACCAAGCCTTTTTCCTTCCATGAACTGGTGGCTCGTCTGCGCGCTATCAAGCGTCGCAAGTTTGTTCCCCGGGCCGCGGCATTAAAAGTCGGCGATCTTGTACTCGACACTGCCACTCGCGACGTGTCCCGTGGCGGCGATCCCATCGCCCTGACAAGGACCGAATTTGGACTGCTGGAACTGCTGATGGAGCGGGCGGGCAAGGTCGTTGCTCGCCGTGGTCTTATCGAATCGGTTTGGGGATTCGATCGTGACATCGAAGAAAATACTCTCGATGTATTCATCCGCTTGCTGCGCAACAAGATCGACGGCGATCGCCCGGAAAAACTCATCCGCACGGTCCGTGGCGTGGGCTACACGATTCGAGCAGAACGGCAATGAGGCGGCGGCTCACGATCGGCGTTCGCCTGACTCTGTGGTATTTGCTGATGTTTGCCTGCGCCCAGGCAATCTTCGGACTTGGGATGTGGTCCATTGTTCGTTTCAACCTTTACGACATCGCTGACGACGCCCTTGAAGCGCAGATCGACGACCTTCAGCATTTCCTAGAGGCCCGTCAACCGCAAGCAGATTCGACACTTAAGAGCGAGCTGGAAAAGCATTTCGCTTCTCAGCATGCCGGCGAATATCTGTCGGTCACGGACGAGCAATCGTCTGTCCTCTACCGCGGGCCAATGTTGGCAAGCGCCAGTCCAAGCGTTGATTCAAGCCGGTTACGCGATCCTGTCTATGAAGACCGGGAAATAGATCGCAAGCCGGTCAGGATGCTAACCGAATACGTGAAGGCAAATGGCCGGCGCTATGTTGCACAGGTGGGGATGCGCGAAGACGATTTCCTCGACACGCTGAATGTCTTCCGTCGGAATCTTCTGCTATTCGCTCCCTTTCTATTGCTGGTTGCAGCTGCGGCGGGTTACTGGCTAAGCCGAAGGGCCCTGGCCCCGGTGGATGCGCTCACTGGAACCGCCCGCAATATCTCCGGAAAAAATCTCAACGAGCGGCTGGAGCAATTGCACACCGGCGACGAATTGCAACGCCTGTCAGACACCCTGAACGAGATGCTGGTGCGAATCGAGGCGCAGTTTCTTCGGGTCTCCCAATTCACAGCTGACGCCTCGCACGAACTCCGCACGCCTGTCGCATTGATGCGCACAGAGGCGGAGATTGCTCTAAGAAAGTCGCGAGATGAAGCAGAGTACCGTGAGGCCCTGCAACATATTCTCTCGGAGGCGGAGAAGACCTCAAGCCTTATCGAAACACTGCTTTCTCTGGCCCGGGCCGACGCGGGACGGGAAGTGCTCCTCAGGCAGCCTCTTGACCTCAGAGATCTCTGCCGAAAGGCTTTGGAACAGTGGCGTCCGGCGATTGGTGCAAAGGACCTTCAACTGTCGGAAGATCTGGGAGACGCCGACGTGCCGATAGAAGGTGATGAGATTGCTTTAGGCCGCCTCCTCAATATTTTGTTGGACAACGCGGTCAAATATACTCCGGTGCCGGGCGCCATCCGATTCACGCTGATGGCGGCAAATCGAACCGGCACCGTGAGAATTCAGGACACCGGTATCGGAATAGCCAAAGAAGACCAGCGTCGAATCTTTGAGCGCTTCTATCGAGCCGACAAAGCGCGCACTCGAGAATTCGGAGGCGCCGGACTTGGGCTTGCCATAGCGGAATGGATCGTTCAGCAGCATCGAGGACAGATTCTTCTTGAGAGTTCCGTGGGTAAGGGCTCGACCTTTGCAGTCGAATTACCCCTTCAGGATTGAACGAACCCTGCCGGTCCTCAAATCAAACCTTAGGCGCTGAAGCGCGTCATTTTTATCGGTCAACGGCACGACTGAAGTCTGTGGCCTTCCCGTCTCGTTGGCGGTTCTGTTCGCCTCGCTCCGGGCCGACGGCGCTGATTCACGTAAGGAACACAAGGTCCCTCGGCTTCGCTCGGGATGACAAAGATGTGGAGATCCAAAAAGTTATGCCTTTATGTGACAGAACTGCAGAGATCACAGGCTCATGGGTCAAAAATCTTCTTCGAGGACTTATTGGCGATCACTTTCCTTTAGTGTCGTTTGCTTGCTTTAAGTTATGCTGTCTGCTCGAGGGTAAATCCATGAAAATCCTGCTGGCGGTGGTTGGCCTGTTCACTTCTATGGCGTTTGCGCAACCTAACGTTGTCGTGGTGCGGCCGGTTCCGATTGACGAGGTGTTGGTAAACCCGGGGATGGGCATCACCACGTTTCAGCGGTTCAACGGACAGGCCACGAATCCGGCACTCGAATGGTCGGAGGTTGGGCCAGTGGTGAAGCTGCCGCAGGCTGTGACTACTCCTAATTTTCCTGCGACTTCGATAGCGTATCTGCGTTGGTATTGGACCGCGATCGAACCAGAACAGGGAAAATTTCATTGGGAAATTCTCGATCTCGCGCTGGCAGAGGCACGAACGCATGGGCAGACTCTGGCGATCCGGCTGATGCCGTATTCGAACAAGGACCCACTGCCGGAGTGGTTCCAGAAATCGGGGGCGCGGCGCGCGAACAAGGCAACAGACAAAGACGGCGCGATCTGGCAGCCGGATTTTACCGATCCGCTGTTTCTGAAATATTGGGGCGAGGTGGTGACCGAGGCAGGCAAGCGCT
>DATBAT010000111.1:0-16422 GCA_036271375.1 Terriglobales bacterium | reverse complement strand
CTGGGGCGGCGAAGTGGTGCGCGCTTTCAACACCACACTCATGCTCGACCGCATCGCGGCCAAGCATGGGCGGAAATTGAACGAATGCCCCATCGGATTCAAGTACATTGCCGACCTGATGATGGAGCGAGACATCCTCATCGGAGGCGAAGAATCGGGCGGCATCGGTTATTCGCGTTATCTGCCGGAACGCGACGGCGTGCTCAATTCCCTGCTTCTGGCGAACGTGATGGCGGAAGAGCGCAAACCGCTAGGCGAACTTGTCGCTGACTTGCAGAAGGAATACGGGTCGCATCACTACGGGCGCATCGATCTGCATATTCCAGATGAAGTGAAGTTGAGCGCCATCCAACGGGCGGGGGCGGACCAGACCAAGGTATTGGGACGCTATGCGGTGCGCAAGAAAGAGCGGCTCGACGGCGTCAAATTCTTCCTCGAAACGCCTGCCAATGGCGGCGGGGCGGATGCATGGATCCTCTTCCGCGCATCCGGCACCGAGCCGTTGCTGCGGGTTTATGCTGAAGCGGCTTCGCCGGAACTCGTCAGCGAAATGCTGGCCAGCGCGGAGAAGTTCATCCACGCCGGATAGCGAGTCCTCTGTGGTTCATGAACGTTCGCTACGTAACGGGCACATTCTTCTCCGCAGTCTCTCGCGATACGATAGTCTTCCTCTTATGAGCTCCGCTGACATCGCGGCGGCTGGCCCCGGCGACTCTCCTGAGTCGCGAAAATATAACCGCATCCATCGCTGGCTGGTGATCGCCGATTTCGGGCTGGGAATCGGCGTGCTCATCGTGCTGCTGGCCACCGGCTGGGACACAACTCTGCGAGACCTGGCTTACCGCGCGGCGTTTCAGCACTATGTGCTGGCGCTGACCCTCTATGTGCTGATGCTGCTGGTGATCAGCAAAATCCTGGGGTTCGGTCTCGACTACTACAGCTTCCGCCTCGAACACCAATTCAATCTTTCGAACATGAAGCTGCGGTCGTGGCTAAAAGACGAAGCCAAGGGGTTCTTGGTCGGCTTCGTCCTCGCGGCGATTGTGGTGGATTTGCTCTACTTCATCATCCGCCAATTCCCGCTGCACTGGTGGCTATTGGCGTGGGGCGTGTTTCTGGGGCTGGTGGTCCTGATGGCGCAACTGGCGCCAGTCATCCTGTTCCCCATCTTCTACAAGTTCGAACCGCTGCAAAACGACGAGCTCAAAGCGCGACTGGTAAAGCTCGGTGAAAAGGCCGGAACGCGGGTCCGCGGAGTCTACAAGTGGAACCTCTCGGAAAAGAGCAAGAAGGCGAACGCCGCGCTGACCGGGCTTGGCGGCACGCGCCGCATTATTCTCGCCGACACCTTGCTCGACAATTATTCGACTGACGAGATCGAAGCCGTGCTGGCCCATGAACTCGGTCACCACGTTCACAAGCACATACCCAAGAGCATCGCGGTACAAGCCGGAATTACGCTGGTCGGGTTCTGGGGCGCGAACTGGATACTGCATTACTCGATGGAACGCCTGCACCTGTTTGAGACTCTTTCCGACTTTGCCAATCTGCCGCTACTGATCCTGGGCGCGACTGTCTTGTCATTCTTGCTGATGCCGCTGATGAATGCCTACTCGCGATACAACGAGCGGCAGGCTGACCAGTACGCCTTTCGGTCGATCTCAGAAGTACAGCCATTCATCTCTTCCATGAACAAGCTTGCGGACCAGAATCTGGCAGAGCGAGCGCCATCGAAATTTGTGGAATGGTTCTTCCATTCGCATCCGGCGATCTCTCACCGTGTAGCGGCGGCACAGGCCTGGGGGCGTTCGCGTATGGCGTCACCGAAAATCGCCCGCTAAAACACCAAATTTAGGTTTTCCTCCTTGACAGGCAGTTCCCGGCGATGGAGACTTCTCCTTGCCACTTGGTCCGAACCCCTTGCCGTTCGGCCTCTTCCAAGGTTTTACAGATTCTGGTTTAACGAATGAAATGGATGAGGCGCGCCGTTATTTCGCAGTCGGCGCCGGCCGTGAAAACTGCATTACCGCCGCGGTGCGTCAGCCCGCGACTCCAGGAGATAGAATCATGAATTCTCGAACCACCATCGCGGGACTAACGTTCGGCGTTCTGCTGTTGTCGTCATTCGCGGCCGCGGGGCCCGTTCCTGTACGCGGCGCCTCCAAGAATGGCGTTAACAGTTCACAACCCCAGATGAATCTCTTTGGCCCGACGCAGCCGCAATCCTCGAACGGCGGCGATGTGGGAATCGCTACGCAAGTTATTTGTCCGAACCAGGACGTCGCCGGCGCGTCCGCCAACGATAGCTCGGTATTCCCCGGCGATAACGCGAGTTATAAGAAGTCGGGCGCATGCCTGAGCGGGCTGACGAAGTTTCTGTTTCAGGTCCAGCCGACTACCAATCTCAAGAACGTCACGGTCACAATCAGCGGACTGGTTGGGTTCACTCCTGGAACCGATCCGAATGTCGATTTCAACAACCCAACCTACGGCGTACAACTGTGCGATGACGGCGGTAATACTCTTGAACTCTGCACAAATCTAACGGCGGACCTGCTGCCGGTTATGACCGCCACCGTCAATGCCAAGGCCAACAAGGTCACCTTCACCGTTAAGAAGCTCACGCCGACCACAGCCCCGCAGGGCGTCGACTACGAAGGACAAGGGTTGACCTTTGAAGTCATCACCCAACAGCCGACCGAAACGCCGATTGCGGTGCCCAAAATTAACGTTAACTAGGTGGAATTTGAGTTTTAAAAGGAAACCAACGCTTCATGCGTTGGTTTTTCTTTTTACGCTTGAGGTAGGTTCAGAAGTTGCGAGGCCTTTCTCTCCAACAGCTTTAAGCCGAGGGCGGCTGCTTCTTTTTGCACGGCCCGCAAATCGGCGGAAGAAGCCCTCGTGCGCGCTCCTACCTGAGCGCCAGCAATGCGGGCAGCGAGTTCATACGCCGGCACTTTCATTTTCTTTGCAGTCGCAATCGCTGCATTCAACTGTTGAACCGCCATTCCTGATTTTCCGGTTGCTGCCAAAATACGCGCTCCCGTGATGGCCACCTGGAGTTGCACCGTCTTGTCCTGAATCGTTAACCTACCGATTCTTGTGAATTCATCCTGAGCAGCTTGAAGGTCACCCTGGGCCAGTTTCAGGTTGGCCAAAACGTCCCGCGCCATTCCTTCCTGATCTTCATTGTGCTGGCTACGCGCCATTTCTGCGGCTCGCCCGGCGCCGTCCTCTGCCGCTTTGAAATTCCTCTTTTCAAGCTCCAACGCAGCGAGCGAGAAGTGACTGTTTGCCATTCCCGCTTGCTCTCCTATTTTGCTGCGAATCTCCAAAGACTGCCGGTAGTCCTGCTCAGCGCCTGCCAAATCGTCTTCCGCGAGAGCCAAGTCCCCCAGCGATGCAAGCGCGGCGGCCATATTACTTTTCAAATCGAGCTGTTTCGAAGTCTTCAGTGACTCCGCCAGGTCACGTTTCGCATCGGGAAGATTTCCCAAGTTTAGGTAGACCGAACCGAGGTTGATGCGAACCATCGCCCCGCTCGCCTGGTCGCCAAGCTCGTCGGCGGTGTGGAGCGCATTCAACAGGACCGTGGTGGCTGAGGGAAAATCCGCAGCGGCAATAAAATTCGCCGCAAGATTGTTTTGCGCGGTGAGAGCGTCAACCTTATCGCCGACCGCGTTAGCCACCGACAAGGCTTGCTGGTAGTTCGCCGTGGATTCCGCCAGATCGCGTTGAGCGGAGATATTCCCCAGGTTGATCAGGGCGCCTGCGATGTCTTTTTGCGCGCCGACCTGGCGAGCAAGATCGAGTGCCCGCTGGTGCATGACCTTGGCGTCGTCGAGTTTTCCCTGGTCAGTGAGCACATTGGCCACGCAGGTCAGGCTGCTGGCCTCACCGCGACGATCCTTCGCACTCGAGAGAATTGCCTGAGCCTGTTCGCCTGCCGACTTGGCCAGTTCCAACTCGCCGAGATTGCGTTGCGCCCAGCACTGGTCGAGCAGTGCTTGGGCCAGGGTAAATTGCGATCCCAGTCGCTGGGCTTTTTCGCGGGCTTGTTTCGTTGCCGCGACCTCCCGCTTAAAGTCTGAGAGCGATTCTGCCGCCGCCGCTTCCGCCAGATCAATTCGCGGATCATCGCGCGACGGTGGCGGCAGTTGACGCAACGTCTGCACCGTTTGCAGCGACTGCTGTCCCTGACCGGCGGAAACCTGGGAGGCGGCTAGCCTTAAACCGTAGTCGAGGTCGTCGGGGAAGAATGTCCATAGCGAGTGATATATCTCCACGGCTTTCGCCCACTCGTGGTTCGTCTCGCGATAACGGGCTTCGATGGAAAGCTTTTCGCCGCGCGGAAGCTTGTCGGACAACTTGAATGCCTTCGCCGATTGATCAAGAGCATTCTGGTCGTAGCCCAGTTGCGACCACGCGGCGGCCAGGGCTGAGTGTGCAAGCGCGTTCGCTGGGTCGGCTTTTATGGCCAGTTGCAATGAATCGCGCGCTGCCAGCGCGTCGAACTGCCGCAAACTGTCTAACCCTTCGGCGTAGTAGCGGGCGGCTTCTGTGTTGGTCGGTTGGGAGGCTCGGGTTGCCTCAAGTTCCTGCTGCGTCAGTGCGCCGGCGCCGCACTTCTCGCGTAGAGTTCCGCCTACTCTCTTGATCAAGTCGAAGAATTGCGATTGCGTACCTTGTTCCGATGCCGTCGCAATGGTCTCGCCTGAACTATCCTGCACGCGGAAGTTGACGCGAATCTGGTCACCCAGGTTTAAGTAAGACCCAACCACCACGACATCACTGCCCAGGACTTTGTAGACTTTGGCGAGAGAGTCCGAGGCGAGGCCATCACTGTCTGGGAGGGAGAGGTCGGCTTTCATGCGCGAAACGGTTTCACCGGGAATAGTGCGAAGCTGGCCGCCGGTAGCCAGTTCGGTAGTGAGCATTTCCGACAGAGCAGTCGAAACCCAGGCCTGATCGGGCTTTCCGAGGTTCTTGAATCCAAGCACGGCAACTGAACGGCGGGTTCTTCCCCCGGTACCCGCCTTTCGCAAGACGAAATATCCAACGAGCGCCACTAACAACACGGCGACACCACCCAACACCAATCCCCGAAACTTTTTTCTGGGCTTGGCCAGCGGAGCCGCACCAGCTTGAAGGCGTTCGAGATCGACCGCCAACTCCCGCGCACTTTGATACCGATAAGCAGGATTCTTATCGATCGCTTTGAGAATGATGTTTTCGAGTCCCGGCGAAACCTGGGAGTTCGCGTCACGCGGAGACTTAGGTGTCGCATTCAAGATGGCGTGGATCAGCGCCGCCGGTTGCTTCTCGCGAAACGGGCGGACGCCGGTTGCCATTTCATACAGCACAACTCCCGCCGACCAAATGTCGGTGCGTGGGTCGGTGGGTTCAGCGCGCAGTTGTTCCGGAGCCATGTACGGCAAGGTGCCGCTGATTTCCTGCGAGTGGGTAAGGGTCAGGGTTTCGGCATCTGGACTGGTGTCAATAAACCTGGCCAGGCCGAAGTCGAGAATCTTCAAAAGTCCGTCGGGAGTAAGGCGCAGGTTGCCGGGCTTCAGGTCACAATGGACGACTCCCCGCTCGTGGGCCGCGCTCAGGCCTTTGGCCATTTGCAGTCCCAGGATCACGACTTCTTTTTCCGGCAACGCACGTGCGGCCAACTTTGCGTCGAGGTTGAGACCGGGGATATACGCGGTGACCAGAAAGTCGGTGCCGTTCTCAGTACCGAATTCAAAAACCGTAGCGATATTGGGGTGATCGAGTTTCGCGAGAGCCAACGCTTCTTTGCGGAAGCGCGAGCGTGCGGCATCGTCGGCGATGGTGCCGGGAGTGATGACCTTAAGGGCTACATCGCGGTCGAGTTGCTCGTCGTGCGCGCGATAGACCACACCCATGCCGCCCGAGCCAATCTGCTCGACCACGCGATAATGAGACAACATCTGGCCAATCATGGGGATACGAGCCGCTGGCGGCAATGTTAGGGGAGGGGTGGGGGAGAGTCAAACACTTCGGCGTAACAAGGGCCGGGTGTTTTGTTTGGCGTGGGCAAATGGCGTAACGGTTTGATTTACCCATTGCTAACGTACTAAACTTCGGCTCGTCAAAGTCGCCAGCGTAATTTTCATCTCACCGCTCTCGAGGCAGTTAAAATTTTGAACGACGCTCGCGCGCATCGCGTATCTCTCAGTGATCTCGCAATAGTCAAAAGACCCACCTTGTCGCGGAGAACGCGACTGATAGGACGTCCGTACATGAAATATTTATTGGCAACAATTTTTGCCGCGACTTTGGTGGCAGTGCCGGTATCGGCGCAGCAATGGAAAGCGCCCACCACCATGAAGAAGTTTTCAAACGGTCTGACCGTAGTGGTTTCGGAAGATCATTCGGCCCCGACATTTGGCGTGTGCGTGAGCTACGGCATCGGTTTCCGTCTGGAGCCCGAAGGCCGTACCGGCTTCGCGCACCTGTTCGAGCACATGATGTTTGAGGGCACTCCGACCGCACCGAAAGGTGTGCTGGAGCGCGTTATCGAGGGTGGCGGCGGCAACAATAACGGCGACACGCGGTACGACTACACGGAGTACATCGAGACTGCGCCGATCTCCGCGCTCGATCCCATTCTGTGGATTGAAGCTGACCGCATGAAGACGCTGGATTTCTCCGCCAAAAACCTGGAGAACCAGCGCAAGGTCGTGGAAGAAGAAGTCCGGGTCAACGTACTCAATCAACCCTACGGACTTTTCTTCGCGATCGATCTGCCGGGCAAAGCGTTCGACACGTACCCCAACTCGCACAATTTCTATGGCGACTTCAAAGATCTGGATGCCGCGAAAATTGAAGACGTGCAGACTTTCTACGAACAGTACTACGCGCCGAACAATGCGGTGATGGCGATCGTCGGCGATGTGCAGCCGGATGAGATCTTCGCCAGGGTCGACAAGTATTTCTCCGGCGTGGCGTCTCGTCCCACACCTGCGAAGCCCAAAGTAGAGGAACCGCCGCAGAAAGCGGAACGCAAGTCGCAAGAGACCGACAAGCTGGCACGCGTTCCTGCCGTGGCCATCGGCTACCGGATGCCAGAGCGGCATTCCCCCGATGCCCTGGTGGGCGCGGTCACTGGAGAGTTGCTGCACAATGGACAGGCATCGCGGCTGTATCAATCGCTGGTGAAAGAGAAGCAAGTCGCTCTTTCCGCGGACGGCGGCGTGAACTGGCCGCTGGGTGCGCCGTTCGAATACAACGGCCCGACGCTGATGACGTCGTTCATTGTCTACCCGCCGAAGATGACGGAAGACCAGGTGCTGGCCGCGTATGACGCAACCATAAAAGAGTTGGCGGTGAAGGGCCCGACGCAGCAGGATCTTGATCGCGTAATTACCAAGATGCGTTCCGACTGGTACGGGCAACTGGAGATCCCCATCGACCGCGCGTCCGCGCTCTCGCACGCTGTTCTATTCGACGGCTCGTTCGAACGCGTGTATCAAATTCCGGAGGACCTGGCGAAGGTCACTCCGGCGCAGGTCAAGGCGTTCGCCGCGAAATATCTGGTGAGCAGCAACCGCACCATCATCAATCGGGTTCCGGACGCAGCCGCCCAAAGCGCTGAGAAGCAGGGAGAAAAGTAATGAAAGCACTGAAGATATTTGCCACGGTGGTGCTGCTTGCGTCGGGGGCGTTCGCCGAAAAAGCTGCTTTGCCAAAAGACTTGCCTGCCTACGGCCCGGAAAAACCGCTGCAAACGCCGTCGGTAAAGGTTTCAAAACTCGACAACGGACTGACGGTCTGGCTGGTCTCTGAACCGGGATTCCCCAAGCTGGCGTTCACGCTGGCCGTGCATGGCGGGTTAGCGGCTGATCCGGCGGACCGTCCCGGCATTTCTGAATTGCTTTCAAACACCATCGATCAGGGAACGAAGACGCGCACTGCAAAACAAGTTGCGGAAGAAATTCAGGCGGCGGGCGGAGATCTGGGTGCTGCATCGGCTAAGGACTACACCACTGTCTCCACCGAGGTGCTGTCCTCCAAAGCCGACGCGACCATTACGTTGCTTGCCGACCTCGCCCAGAACGCGACCTTCCCCGACAACGAAGTCACGCTCGCGAAAAGAAATCTCTCCGACTCGCTAAAGCAGGAAGAGTCGGATCCTTCATTCCTCTCCGGGCGACAGCTGGCGCGGGTTTTGTTTGGCAACAACCCTTACCACGTGACTTCTCCTACCCAGGAGTCGATTACTGCTTCAACCCCCGGAGAACTGCGTAAGATTTATGCGCAGCGTTTCCGTCCCGACCAGGCATTGTTGGTGGCGGTCGGAGATTTCGATAGCGACAAGCTACTGGCGCAGGTGAAAGCCAAGTTCGGCGCGTGGAAAACGGGAGCAGAAGCGCCGGTTGCTGCTCCCTCGCGTTACAGCAGCACGATGAAGCCCACCGTATTTCTGGTACCGCGGCCGGAGTCGGTGCAGACGACATTGGCGTTGGGAACTCTTGGTCCAATGCGCACCGACGCTGACTTCGCCGCCACGGAAGTGGCCAACGCAATCTTTGGCGGAACCTTCGGATCGCGCCTGACGGCGAACATTCGCGAAGATAAGGGGTACACCTATTCCCCGTTCGCCAGCTTGCAGACTTATCTTGCGACGGGAGTGTTGACCACCCGTGCCGATGTTCGCAACGAGGTCACGGCAGCGAGTTTCAACGAAATGACTTACGAGTTGAACCGGATGGCGACCACCAGTCCGACGGAGGAAGAGCTGACTACTGCGAAGCGATATTTAGTTGGCCTGGAAGCGATCCGCTTACAGGTCCGCAGCGCCGTGGCCCGAGAGTTGTCACGCTTGTGGGTCTATGGCCTGCCTCCCGAGGAGATCGGAGTTTACGGAAAAAAGATTTCTTCGATCACCGGCGCCGATGTTGATGCCGTCGCCAAGAAATATTTCCCTTCGCATAACGTGGGGATCGTGGCGGTCGGCGAAGAGAAGGTTGTTCGCGACGCATTTGAGCCGTTTGGCTTGACGGTCGAGGTGGTTCACTAGAAGAGAATTCATTGTAGAGACGTAGCTTTGCTACGTCTCGGCGGGCAGATCAGACGCACGGTACCCCTCCCGGCACTTCCAGCTTGCGTTCCATTCAGCGACAATCTAATTAGCACGCCTCTGCTCTGGCCGGGGCTATCTATTTTTTTTGAGGTTCCAGCAATGAAAAAATGTTTGGGAATTTTTTGTATTTGCTTCGTCGCCTTTGCCGCATATGCGCAGGACACCACCACTCCGCCCAACACCGAGCCCATGGATGAAACGCCGGTGTTTCGTGTCCACGTCGTCGGCCGAAGCACTAAGGCGGTCAACTACCGCCATCGCGGAGGCTCGACCACGGTTGACCTCAAGGGCACGAGCCTTATGCCCGAAGCCACCGGCCGCGCCAAGGTGAACGGCAAGGAAGGCCGACTGGAAGTGAACGTCGAAGTTTCGAAGATGCAGCCGGCAACCGAGATTGGTCCGCAGTTTCTCACCTATGTGCTGTGGGCGATCACGACCGAAGGACGCGCGGTTAACCTGGGTGAGATTGTCCCCAACGACAATGGCAAGCGTGGGCTGGATGTCACCACCGATCTCCAGGCGTTCGGATTGATCGTTACCGCAGAGCCCTATTTTGCTGTGACCCGTCCCAGCGACAAGATGGTAATGGAAAACATTATCCGCACCGAGACCAAAGGCTTCGAGGAGCCGATTGACGCCAAGTTCGACATGCTTGAAGGCGGTCAGTACACCATCGATGTTCCGGCTTCGCAATTGCCGTCGGCCACGGCTGACCCGAATACGCCGCTCGATCTACTCGAGGCGCGCAATGCCGTTGCTATCGCTAAAGCGGCGGGAGCCGATAACTACGCCGCTGACAGCTTAAAGAAGGCGCAGGAAATGCTCGACCGCGCGGAAGACTATCTTCGCCGCAAGCAAGGCAGAACGCCGATCGGCACCGCCTCTCGCGGAGCTACGCAGATGGCCGAAGACGCGCGCGTGCTGACGCTGCGCCGCAAGGAAGATGAGCGCATTGCCGCCGAGAAGCAGGCGATGCGTGACAAGCAGGAAAAGGCCGAAGCCGAAGCTCGAGCTTCGGCGGACGCGGAGTCGCGAGCTAAGGCGCAGTCAGAAGAAGATGCTCGCCGGCGCGCCCAGGCGGAAGCGGATAGCAAAGCAGCGGAAGCCGCTCAGGCCGAAGCTCAGCGCACGCAGGCTGCCGCGGAAGCGGCGAAAGCATCTGCTGACGCTGCTCGCGTCGCCGCCGAAGCCGACCAGGCCAAGGCGCAAGCGGAAGCCGAACGGCAGAAACAAGCCGCCGAAGAAGCGATCCGCCAGAAGGAAGCGATGCGCACCCGGCTGCTCAACCAACTCAATCAGGTGCTGGAAACCAAAGATACGGATCGCGGGCTTGTGGTCAGCATGCCCGACGTCCTCTTCGATAGCGGGCAGTACACGCTGAAGCCGGCGGCACGCGAGCGCCTCGCCAGAATTTCCGGCATCGTGCTGGCTTATCCCGATCTGCGGCTTGCGATTGAAGGACACACCGACAGTATCGGCAGCGACGAAATGAACCAGCGCTTGTCGGAAAAACGCGCGGCGACGGTGCGAGACTATCTGGTCAACAACGCGGTGCCGATCAACAATGTGACCGCGAGCGGCTTCGGCAAGACGCGTCCCATCGCGGATAACAAAACTGCGGCGGGAAGGAAATTGAATCGCCGTGTAGAGATGGTGGTTTCCGGAGACGTGATCGGAAATGTAGTAGCGCCAAGCGGGACGACGCCAGCCACTACACCGCCCCAGCAGTAACGCAAAAAGAGATCCCCGCCTCGTCCCGCGGATTTTTGCGGGACAAGGCGGGGCTTTTTATTGTCCGATTCGCCGCTAGCGATGCTTCCGCGTCGCCCTGGACATGGCGTCCAGCAAGTCTTGCGAATGTCCGTCATAGTCGGCGTCCAACGCCCACATGAAGCTCCCACCAAGGCCGCGAATCCAGTCGGCGTAATAGACCCGGGCGTAGGTGGAGAACTCGTCGTCGTAGGTAATGATGCCGGGCGATCCATCCTTGCGGACGAGGTAAGGAACGAGAGACGTCTCATCGTAGTGCCGCACCCAGCCCTTGCGGTTGATCAGCTTCTTAATGTACGGACCATAGTTGTAAGCCTGAACCGTGTCATCGCAAAAGCCGTCGTCGGTAGAAGACGCGTTGGGGCAGATTCCAAAAAGCCCTGTGACGTTGGTGTAGTCGTAGCCGTAGAAAGGCGTGCCCATATTGAGCTGTTTAAGCGGCACGCTTTGCGAGTAAAGGTCGATCGCCTCTTTCACGCTGGCGCCGGGTTCGCACTCGTCGGTGTTGGTATCCCGCGGGTCCCAGAAAATTGGCGAGTTGAAATGGAATTGGCTCGTCCAGGGTCCGGCGCAGTCGTAGACCATCAAATTGAAAAAGTCGATCTGCGTTTTCAGGTGCGCCAGATCGTAGAAGTCGACGTTCCAGGGAGCGATGTCCAGCGACAGTGTGTAACGCGGACTGGGCAAGGCTTCGCGCAGCTTCGTCATCAGTGTGACGAAGAAGGTTATATCTTCGTCAGTCTCGGGAAATTCCCAATCTATATCGACGCCATCGTAGTGGTTCTTTACTACGAAATCACGAATGTTCCCAACCGCAGTTTCAAGCACCGCTGGATCGGCTTCGGCGTCAGCAAAATCGCCGCCCGCAAGCAGCATGACTTTGACGCCCGCCGCGTGGGCCCGCTTGATGAGCCGAGGCTCGACAAATCCGTCAGGGACGGAGAGCGTACCGTCAGGTCCCCACGGTATTCCAGCGTGAATGATGTGCGTGAGTTTATGAAACGGAATCTGATCGACGCCGTAAGGAGGATTCAGATATTTGCTTCCGGACGTGTAATCGGCAACCAAGCGCTTGCGTGGTTCATGACGATGGTTTTGCGCGAGCACTGGAATGGAAAGTGAAGAGATGAGCAGAAGTAGAAACCAGCGCGAACAGTAAGTCATCTATCGGCATCCTGGGAAGATATGCCTCTGAACATGGCTATGGGCAGGCGATCTGGGAGAGCCATGGTCGAGAAGGTGAGGAAGTTTACCACGAGGGGCGCGGCGGTCAGGAGAAATCCCACCGCCCGCCCTCGCGTTCGTGAAGCCTAGTTATTTTAAGGATGAATTCTCGCCGCCCAGCCTCCGCCGGGAGCCAGCGTGATTTTCATCTTCTTGCTGTTCGAGACCTGTGACCTGGTTTTCTTGTAGTCACTGGCGTTACGGTTGGCGTTCACCCCGTCCTGGTAAGAATCCATGGTGAAGTTACCCGCCGGCAGAAACGACAAATCCAGATCCAGATCACGGCCAGTCCAATTGCTCATCGCGCCGACGTACCAGTCCTTGCCGCTGCGGCGGGCGAGCAGAACATACTCGCCGATTTTTGCGTCGAGAACCTTTGTCTCGTCCCAGACCGTCGGGACTGGCCCAAGAAATTCCATGGCCTCCGGTTCGCGCAAATAGTTGGACGGGCTGTCTGCCAGCATCTGTAGCGGACTCTCAAACACCACGTACATCGCCAACTGATGGCAGCGCGTGCCCAGCGCCATCGGATGCTCATGGATCGCCGCGAAATTTTCCTTGGTCGCGTTCAGCATCGCGCCCGGCGTGTAGTCCATGGGGCCGAGAAACATGCGGGTGAAAGGCAGCGTCAGGTTGTGTGCCGGCTCGGCATCGGCGCTCCACTTGCTCCACTCCATGCCGCGGACGCCTTCGCCGCTGATCATATTCGGCCAGGTGCGGGTCATGGTGATCTGCACTTGTCCGCCGTGAAAATCGACCAGCATCTTGCGCTTTGCGGCTTCGCGGCAGGTCTTGTAATAAAATTCGATCAGCTTCTGATCGTTGCGCTGCATAAAGTCGATCTTGATGCCCTTCACGTCCCACTTCTGGAATTGATCGAAAGCCTGATCGAATTTGTCGTCGAACGACTTCCAAACCACCCAGAGAACCAGGCCGACATGCTTTTGCTTCGCGTAAGCGCTGAGCTCATCCATGTTGACAGCCGGATCGACCGACATCACATCGCCCAGTTTGTACCAGCCTTCGTCGAGCACGATGTATTGAATGCCGTACTTGGCCGCGAAGTCGATGAAGTATTTGTAAGTCGCGGTGTTGACGCCGGATTTGAAATCCACGCCTTCGACGTTGAGCGCGTTCCACCAGTCCCACGCAACTTTGCCGGGCTTGATCCAGGAGGTGTCCTGCACCTGGGAAGGCTTGGCCAGCAGATACACGAGTTGGTTAGTGATCAGGTCGCCGTCCTTTTCCGCGATGCCCATCAATCGCCACGGATAAGTCCTCGTCCCCCGCGTGGTTGCAATGTAGTCCGCGGCCTGCGTGACTTTGAAATTGCGGTCGGTGTCGAGCGTCTCTTGCAAAGGATAGGGCGGGTGCGTACTCGCCAATCCATTGCCGCCCGTGCCTTTGAACCATAGACCGGAATACTCTTCGATGTCCGACTCGGCGATGGCAACTTTCACTCCGTTGACATCGACTACTGCAGGCAGGCTGGCAATCGCGTCGCTCCCGATCGAGGCCATTTTTACCGGCAGATATTTGCGCTCGTTGTGCGACATGAAGCTTTCTTCCTGGGGATAGAAGACGGTGTAGTTGTCGGGGAAGTTGAAGTTGGACTCTTCGCCGTACACTTTTACTTCGCTCTGCGGAAGTGAAGTCTCGATGCGATACGCAGCGCCTTCGTTGTAGGCGCGGAAGACCACGGCATAGTTGCCGTCCATTTCAAGGCGAAGTTCGTTGTAGTTGTCGTGAATCTTGGCGAACTTCTGCCGGACCGGCGGCTCAAGGATGGCGTCGTGGGTGCTCTCTTTGTGTGCCGTGACCTTGGGATTTGTGCCCAGGGTCTTATGGTCGATGTCGATGGAAAGGGTCGAATTCTGCAACAGCGGTGTGCCCTTGAAAAGAACGTCGTACTGGAGGCGATCGGCGGCGCGGACTTTGACTTCGACCTGCTTGTTGGGAGACAACAGGCTGAAGTCCGATTGCGCCAGGGCGGTTCCGAGCAGGCAGATTAGTGCGATTCCGATGCCGACAACTTTTTTCATGGCAATTCCTCTCAAAATGTTCACGTTTACATTGACAGCGTATTAGAGCGCAATTTGAGGAAGCTGTCGAGTCTTTAGGGTCGGCGCTGCGAGACGTTGCAGAGCAACGTCTCTACATTAAATTTGTGAATAGTCGGTCGGTGTCAGGATCACGTTGGTGATCTTCGACACTATCTCTTCGAAAGAGTAGCGCGGATCGCTGGTCATCTTCTTCCACGCGGGGGCGGAGATGAAGTTGGCCCACGCTTTGTCGCGCGCCGTCAGGTTCTCGTAGCTGAGCATGTAAGTGAGATTGGGAATGCGTGGTCCGACCAGCATGTCTCCGTAGAAAACCTGGAAGAATCCGGCTTCATCGAAGATTTTTTCTTCGCCCGATTGCATCATTTCGACTTTGCGCTTGTGGTCCTGATCGGTGGCACTCTCGTAAGTGCGCATCTCGAAAATTCTCGGAGTGTGACTCGCCGTGGCCGGAGGGACTTTCAGCTTCGGCATCTTTTCGAAAGCTTGCAGCAGCGAGCTGTCGATCCGGTCGAACATCGGATGATCCGCAGGGGTATTCAGAAACGGCTCGCCAGCTTTCATGTATTCGGAGTCCTGCGCGAGGCGATCCTCGACGTTGACCAGAACATCCAACGAAGTGCTGGGCATGAGTACGTAAACAGTTGGCGTCTGCGGTCCAATCGTCAAATTGAAAACGCCCACCGGAGTGATGCCGAGCCGGTTCAACGCAGGAATCAATGCGTCACGGAAGTATGCGTCGACGACTTTGCGGTGGGGACCGTTGAATAGACGATACAGCCTCAGTTGGTAGTACTCGCGTCCCGGAATTGCGGCGGCCTGCATGTATTCGGTGGATGATACGGCAGCGAGAGCCGACGCTGCCAGTGAGGATGAGATGAACTTGCGTCTTTCCATAAAGCCCTCCAGATTGGAGCAGATCAGGCGAAGCGATAAGGTACCGCATTCGCGCGAGAGAAGAAAGCCCCGTGTAGAGACGTAGCTCCGCTACGTCTGGCAGGCGGCACGGAACAAAGTTTTCAGGCTATTTGTACCAAAGTCATTAGTCGCATCCCGCTGCGGCTGGCATACTCGATGTTGATGTCGCCTTTCATTTCCCAAAATGTAGACGAACGCTGGCTGCCAAAGTCGGTGCTGTGCCTGCGTGGATACACCTTCAACAAGTTTCTCCTCGATTTAGTCGCAGGAATTACGGTTGGCCTGGTGGCATTGCCGCTGGCGATGGCCTTCGCCATCGCATCCGGATTGACCCCGCAAGCCGGGATCTATTGCGCGGTGGTCACGGGATTCCTGATCTCGGCGCTGGGCGGATCGAAGACCCAGATCGGTGGTCCGACCGGGGCCTTCGTAGTTGTCGTGGCAGGAATTATCGCCGTGCATGGAATCGACGGTTTGTTTCTCTGCACCATGATGGCGGGAGTTTTGCTGATCGTTCTAGGCGTGACCGGCATGGGATCGGCAGTGAAGTTTATTCCGCGGCCGATCGTGATCGGATTTACCAACGGGATTGCCGTTCTGATCGCCAGCACCCAAATCAAAGATTTCTTTGGACTGCATCTAGGTAAAGTCCCGGGAGAATTCTGGCCGCGCATGAAAGCCCTCGCCGCGGCGTTCCCCACACTTTCTTATTGGTCGTTGGCATTGGCCGTGGCAACTGTGGCGATCATGCTGATCTGCCGCGCGATTTCTATGCGCATTCCCGGAGCTATCGTGGCTTTGCTAGCTGCGACTTTAGCTGCTGTGATTTTTAAGCTTCCGGTGGAGACTATTGGCTCGCGCTTTGGCGGTATCCCAAGCGGCATGCCGCATCTGGCGATCCCTAAATTTCGTCCCGAACTCATTGTTGGATTATTGGGGCCAGCGTTTACCGTGGCCATGTTGGGGGCAATTGAGTCTCTGATGTCGGCGGTGGTTTCTGATCGCATGAGTGGCGACCATCACAATCCCAATGTCGAGTTGATCGGGCAGGGCGTAGCAAATATTTTCTCTCCCATGTTCGGCGGGTTGCCGGCCACCGGAGCCATCGCCCGCACCGCGACGAATGTTCGCTCGGGAGCGCAATCGCCAATCGCGGGAATAATCCATGCGTTGACCTTACTTTGCATTTTGCTATTCGCCGCGCCTCTCGCCAGCTACATCCCAATGGCAACATTGGCGGGCATCTTGATGATCGTCTCGTACAACATGGGAGAGTGGCGCGAGATTCCGCAACTGCTGCGGCTTACTAAGACTGACATCAGCGTTTGGATTGTGACGTTT
>DATBAT010000110.1:0-14221 GCA_036271375.1 Terriglobales bacterium | reverse complement strand
CAGTGGTGGTGTTATTGTCGTCGTCCCAATAGCGTTGTTGTATCGTAAGGTCCCTCGCGCAACCCCGCGCTTCGGGATGACAAGGTTTGGTGGGGGAAATGGAGAATCCTGAATGTTGAAACGTTTGTTTTGTTTGGTGTTTGCGCTCGGACTTCCAGCTTTTGGACAATTTCAAAACGGCGGCCAGACCGTCCTGCTCAATTTGCCTGAGACCAGCCAGCGTGCCGTGATCACACAGCGAGTTGGCATTACCGACATCACGCTGACCTATCACCGTCCTCTAGTGAATGGACGCAAAGTCTGGGGCGTGACGGTGCCTTATGGAAAGGTCTGGCGCGCGGGCGCCGACCAGAACACCGTCATCGAGTTCACCGATCCCGTAACTATCGAAGGGAAAGAATTGCCGAAGGGAATTTACGGACTGCACACCATCCCCGGCGAAAACGAGTGGACGATTATTTTCTCGAAGGCTTCGACGGCGTGGGGAAGCTTCACTTACGACCAGGCGGAAGACGCGCTGCGCGTGACGGTGAAGCCGAAGCCCGCGGACTTTCACGAGGCGCTAACGTATTCGTTTGACGATCTCAAGCCCAACGAAGTTACCGTTGCGCTCGCGTGGGAGAAGTTGTCGGTGCCGTTCAAGATTGATGTCGATGTCCCCCATCTGGTGCAAGCGAGCCTGAAGAACCAGCTTCGCGGACTGGTGCAATTTACCTGGGAAGGATGGGACGACGCGGCCACCTACCTACTCGAGTCGCGCGGAGATTTGCAGGAGGCCTTGAAGTATTCCGACCAGTCGATTCAGAACGAAGAGCGCTTCGATAACCTGCTCACCAAATCGAACATTCAGGAGGCGATGGGCAAAAAGGAAGACGCGGCGGCTACCAAGGCCAAGGCGCTAGGCATGGCTGGCCCATTGCAACTGCATAATTACGGACGCCAACTGCAACTCTCCGGTCACCAGCCGGAAGCGTTCGATGTCTTTCAGAAGAACATCAAGAGCCATCCCGAGCTGTGGTACGTCCACAGCGAGGTAGCACGCATAGCTTCTTCCAAGGGCGACTTCGATGCGGCGGCAAAAGAAATGAAGCTTGCCGCCGCGGGCGCGCCCGACTATGCCAAGCCGATGATGGAACGCATGGTGAAGCGGTTAGAATCCAAAGAGGACATCAATAAATAGCTAAACGTCGAGCACCAGCTCATCGAGTTCGAGGAATTCCTGAATGATGGGCTGGTTGCAATGTTCCATGTCGGCGTAGGTTCCGAAGAACAGCACCTTGGCCTCGTGCAGAAAGACAATGCGCGAGGCCACTTTTTTTGCCAGCCGCATGTCGTGAGTGACCACGACGCTGGTGAGTTCAAGTTGGATATTAAGACGCTTGATCAGGTCGCCGAGCAACTGCGCCATCAGGGGATCGACCATGGTGGTCGGTTCGTCGTAGAGAACACACTCCGGCTGTGCGGCTAGTGCCCGCGCGATAGCAACGGAACGCTTCATCCCCGTCGAAAGATCGGAGGGGAGCAGGTCGCGCATTTCCTTTACGCCGACCATTTCCAGCAAGCCATCGACGATCTGGTAGATCTGCTTCTCCTGCATCTCGGGCCGTTCGCGCAAAGGAAAGGCAACGTTCTCCCCCACGGTGAGGGAGTCGAAGAGTGCGCCGTTCTGGAAGACCATGGTGACTTTTTTGCGGATGCGTTCCAGGTCGTGCTCACCGAAGTCGGTGATGTCTTCGTGGGCGACGATGACGCGGCCGGAGTCTGGCTTGAGAAATCCCATGATGTGGTGCAGCGAGACGGATTTGCCCACGCCGGAGCGGCCGAGGATGCAGACGGTTTCGCCGGGGTTAACGTCGAAGCTGACGTTGTCGAGTACACGATTGTTGCCGAAAGCTTTGGAGACCGATTGGAAGTCGATGTATGGGCCCGATTGGGTGGCGCTGAATTGCGGTTGGATGAATGAGTTCATTGCGCCTTGACGCCATTGCAACACGCCGAGAGGTTGCGAAGCAACGTCTCTACGCCAACATAATAAATGGTTTCATCCCTTCAGGTACTCTGCGGCGGTGCGCCAGTCTTCAGGTGTGTTCAGGTCGCGGAACATTAACTCGTCGATATTGATGCGTATCAACTCATCCGAGCTTATGACCCGTGTCTCTACCTGTTCGAACAGTGGGCCGATTTTGTTCTTGCCGGCGCGCAAGGCCCGCTCCGCAGTCTCGGCGAATTCGCGGCGGTAGACGGCGCAGAGCGGCTGCCAGCCTTCTCTGGTTTTGGGAACTGTCGCTACAGCGCTGCCGCGGCTGGCTTCGGAAAGTAAGTACTGGAGGAACTCTGTTTCAACGAAAGGAATATCTACCGCGAGCATCAGGTTCAGGGCGGCGTCGCTGGACAAGAGTGCGGCGTGGATCCCGGCTAGCGGACCCTGTCCCGGGTAGACGTCTTCGACCACGCGGCCCATGGGGAAAAATTTAACGCCGTCTCCAACGATGGCGACGCTTGGGGACACCGATCCCGCTAGTTCCAGCGTACGCGCCAGCAGCGAACGGCCTCCCAGTTCGAGGAACGCTTTGTCCTGTCCCATGCGGCTGCTTTTGCCACCCGCGAGCACGAAGGCTGCTATGTCGCTCACGGGCTGATGATACAAGAGCTTGCGCCCGATCATTCCGTCAGGAAAGGCGTTAACCACTGAGTACACAGAGGTTCACCGAGAGGCTTGAACCACTGAGGACACTACGACTCGCGAACGAAAATCCAAAGCAACCACTTTTTTCCGTATAACTTAGTTTGCTTTTGCCGAACCGGCACAAATGCCGAAAGGGTCGGTTTGCGCCGGGGGGACGGCGCATCTGAGGACAGGGTTTTTACTAGACGAAGGTAATCTATTCAGCCTTGTCGCCACATCCGATGATAGTTGTGTTCCGGTAGTCCCTCCCGGCAACGTCCCAGTATGCAGCAGAAACTTATGGAAGTTTTATCTCTGGCCGCGTGTTCGCACGAATTTTCCTGGCCTCGGCGTGCCGAGGACGGGGATTACTATCAGGTCTGCGTGTTGTGTGCGAGGGAATATAAGTACGACTGGAAGACCATGCGCCGTACCGAGCGCCTGGGGCGCAGTACGCCTGAGTCTCCGACCCTAAGTCAGCAGCGCCGTAGTCATGCAAAGCAGACCTGGGTGCCGCGGGCGCGTCGGCTTAAGTTGAATATTGCCATGCGTTTCCGGGTGAAAGCTCTAGCAGCTTGGTATCCCGGAACCGTGGTGAATATCAGCCAGTCCGGAGTGCTTTTCAAGGCCGTGCAAGGCCTGCCGGAAAACACCATCGTCGAGATGCGGTTTGAAATGCCGGAAGAAATCTCCGGCCAGCAGGACGCCATGGTGTTCTGCCAGGGGAAAGTTACCCGCGGCAAGCTGCCCAGCGAGGACGGCAAGGAAATTACCATGGCCGCCTCCATTCTGGACTACCAGTTCGACCGCGAAAAATAGCCTACTTCCTCTACTAAGTTATTGATCTCAGGCGAATTGCTGGGTACTCTGGTCACCAATCCGGTCAAGTAATTTTTTGTAAATGCGACGCCACTCGCATCTAAACTAGTAAGCACCGCTCACAAAACAGGAGTTCCCCAATGAAGACGAAACTGTCTCTTCAATTTAGTGCCGTTGTGCTGTTGCTGGTTTTAGGCTTGGCGGTGGGTTGCGCCAAGGCGCCGAACGACGCGCAGATTTCCAGTAACGTGCAGAGCAAGATTAATGGCGACTCAGGATTGCAAGGTAAGCAGATTGGCGTGCAGTCCGACAAAGGTATCATCACGCTTTCCGGATCGGTCGATAACGACGCGCAGCGCGAAGCTGCGGCACGTTATGCGTCCTCGGAAAATGGCGTGAAGCAGGTGGTGAACAATTTGTCCGTGGCTGCGGCTGCCATGGCTCCTCCGCCGATGGATCAGCCTGCGCCGACTCCGGCTCCGGCGCCTGTGCCAGAGGCCAAACCGAGACCAACCAAGACACGTCATCATCGCGATGATTCGCCTGGCGACAAGATGGCGCCCGATACCACGACCTCCATAACGCCGGCACCCGCGCCTGCCCCAGTGGCAGCAGCGCCGGTAACGCCGCC
Organism: Terriglobales bacterium; assembly: GCA_036271375.1. GTDB lineage: Bacteria > Acidobacteriota > Terriglobia > Terriglobales > Acidobacteriaceae > DATBAT01. Next base: position 10,106 of record DATBAT010000110.1, on the reverse strand, counting down.
GCCACCACCTCCTCCGCAGAAGGTCACGATTCAGTCGGGGACGGTAATGGCGGTGCGTTTAGTTGACACGATTGACACGACCACCGCGCAACCTGGACAGACTTTCCACGCGACGTTGGATTCGCCGTTGTCGGTGGATGGAGAAGTGGCGATCCCTTCCGGCTACGATGTCGAAGGCCACGTCGTAGACGTGAAGAGCGCCGGCAAGTTCGCGGGACAGTCGATACTTAAGCTACAACTTGACCGTATTTCGGTGGGCTCGAAGTACTACACCATCAGCACCGACCAGTACTCCCGCCAGGGCAGTTCGCGCGGCAAGAATACCGCGGAGAAGGTCGGCGCGGGCGCGGGCATCGGAGCCATCATCGGCGCGATCGCTGGCGGCGGTAAGGGTGCGGCCATCGGTGCTGCGGCTGGCGGTGGCTTAGGCGGCGGCGTTCAGGCGGCGACCAAGGGCCAGCAGATCAAGCTGCCTTCGGAGACGGTTTTGAACTTTACTTTGCAGGCTCCGGTGAGTGTATTGCCGGCAAAGGGCCCGCATGCCGGACGGCCTAAGTTGGAGACGCAGACGCCTCCTCCGGATGCGGTGAATCAGTAGTCAGTAGCAAAAAATCGCAGATGTAGCGCCGCCGTTCTCGGCGGCGCTTTTTTTGCGCTGGGTTCGTCCAGGATGTGTGGAGTGCCGTGTAAGCATGGCGCTTCCAGCGCCTTGCTTTAAGAAATAGATGGGCTCTGGCCCTGCTGCGCCTGACGGCGACCTTCTTTTACGCTCAGTTTCGACCGGCTGAAAGCCGGACGCTTTCACGGTGGCGCTTGCGTTCCCAGTTCCACGACAAAGCGTGAGTCGTTTCCCTCTTCTGTTACAGCGGAAGCCCGCGCTACTGCAGAAACACCACCAACATCCTTCCGTCGGAGTGATAGCCCCCGCCGGTGGCGTTACGCGCATCCTGCACAGGGTCAGGCGGGAGATAGTACGTCATGCTCTTGGCCTTCTCTGACTTGTGAAAGCTGTCGGCTATATTCTGGCGTTCGCCATCGACCGAAGGATCGATCTTGTGGGTCACGCTGCCGTTGCGCTGGTCCTTTTCGAACCCAATATCGTGCGTGCCGGCTCCAACCCAAACCGTTTGATTGTTCCAGGCGAAAGGCGCCTTCCAGAGGCGGAAATGGTGGCGGCTGGCGACCATGGCAATGGGTTCAGCTTGTTCGTAACCGTAATCCTGGTAACGGTCGAAGAGCATGAGCTTGCTCATCGGCATCGCCATGTAATCTTTTTTCGCTACGGTTTGCAACACCGCATTGAGTACGGCCTGATTGTTGTTGGTATCGGCGACGAACCACTTTCCCGCAGTGAGGGCGGCCTGCACCTGGTCGAGGTTGCCGACGATCACGAAGTTGACCATGTCGCCGAGATTCTTGGCTTCATCGTTCACACGGCGGGGAAGTGTGTTGATCATCTTTTGCAGCTTCGGATCAACCGGCGTGCTGGGCACGGCGTAGGCATTTGGATCAGGCGCAGTATTTTTGGTGGAAACTTTTTGCCCGCTGTCTTCCGAGATGGCGGTGGAGGAGTCTCCACTCACTGGATTCGTCGGATTGCCAAACTGGCCTTGCAGCCAGATCTGCGCCGCCGTGCCCAGCTTGGATTTCATTTCCTGACCGTACGTGGTCGCCGGTTTGGCATCGGCGGCTTCACTGCCGACGGGAGGCGCAGTCACGTGAACATCAACCGTGAAGCTCACGGTGCAAGCCGTGCCGTTCACGCCGAGAAAAAGGTGTCCCGGTTCTTCGATTTTAATTTCCTTGCTGCGACCGATGGCAACGGGATCGGAACCCTGAGCGTGCAGGCGCGCGAGCAAAGATCCGGTGGAGGCCGAAGGTAACGGCAACGCAGTGCCAGCGTTGGTCGCGGAGCAGGTCGACTCTCCTGCAGAAATCTGAATCACTTCGCCAGTGACCAGGTCGAGGCCGGTGTCGGTCCAGTCGGGCTTCGTGGTGACGGTGAAGTGGTATTCGGTGGCGGGCGCTGGTGTAGTGAGGCACATTGCGGGTGTGCCGCCGACGGCAGCCAGCAGCGCCAGGGAAACTCGGTACTTCGTGATTGAGTTCAGCATAGGTTGAATCCAGAGAGTTAGATTATTATGCGCCCGCTTTCGGTGGCGGAGAGGGGGAACTAACTATTTTCCCTCCATGTTTGTGGACTGAGATTTATACTCCACGGGGCCAAATATCCGGTAATGAAATCATTCCTGACATTCCTCGTAAGTCTTGCCTTGGCATGTTGTTGCCACGCTCAAAGCTCGTCGATCGCTCCCCAGTACCTCCGTTGCGAGTGGCAGGTGAACCCGGCTGGCATCGACGCTGTGCATCCCCATTTTAGTTGGGAGTTAAGCGCCGTGCAGGCCGACGCCCGCGGCCTTCGCCAAACGGCCTACGAGATACAGGCCGGCGAGTGGGACAGCGGTAAGGTGTTGTCGCCGGAGATTTTTCAAGTCCCGTACGCGGGAAAAGCGCTTGCTCCAGGCACGCGATATTCCTGGAAAGTGCGTGTCTGGGATGGAAACGATCAGCCATCTGCCTGGAGTCAATCGGCGGAATTTGTGACCGGCCAACTGCGGGCAGAAAACTGGAAGGCGCACTGGATTGCAGCATCGCCCGATGAGCCGATGAAATCGCAGGCACTGGAGAACCGTGGCGAGGTTCGAAAGAGTATGCCGCCGCTGCCGATTTTCCGCCGCGAGTTTGAGGTCACGCGCAAAGTCCGGCAGGCTTTGGTTTTCGTTTCCGGCCTCGGCCACTACGAGCTGCATATCAACGGCATGGCGCTGACGGACCGCCTGCTGGCTCCGGGATGGACGAACTACCGCAAGCGCGTTTTCTATAACACCTACGACGTGAGCGACCGTGTCAAGAAGGGGAAGAACGCGTTGGGTGTGCTGCTGGGCAGCGGCATGTACGACGTGCCGGGGATCGAAGGACGATATACGAAATTTATCGGTTCATTCGGACAGCCCAAGCTGATTCTCGAACTGCATCTCCGGTATGACGATGGTTCGGAGGTGGTCATCGCCAGCGATAAGTCGTGGACGACCGCACCGGGCCCGATTACATTCTCGTCAACTTACGGTGGAGAGGACTACGACGCGCGTGCTGAGCAAGCCGGTTGGGACAAACCGGGCTTCAAGGATTCCGGCTGGAAAGACGCCGTTGAAGTGAACGGGCCGGGAGGGGCGCTCACAGCCGAAGTCTCGCCACCGATTCGCGTCACACATACTTACGAGCCGGTGAAGACCACCCAGCCCAGGCCAGGCGTCACCGTTTACGACATGGGTCAGAATTTTTCCGGTTGGCCGGAAATCACCGTGCGGGGCAAAGCTGGCTCTTCGGTGAAGTTGATTTCGGGTGAACTGCTCGATGCCGACGGGCTGGTCTCGCAACATAGCGCCGACGCCTCCCCGAAGCGCGAGCAAAGCTATTCCTACACCTTGAAGGGCGGTGACGAGACCTGGCATCCGCGTTTCAGTTATTGGGGGTTCCGTTATGTTCAAGTGGAGAGCGGTGCGGAGATCGTGTCGCTAAGCGGAAAGTTTCTCCATGACGATGTCGAGACCGCCGGCCAGTTTCACACTTCGGATACGCTGTTCGAAAGAATTCACCAACTGATCGACATGGCGGTGTTGAGCAACATGTTCAGTGTGCTCACCGACTGTCCGCATCGCGAGAAGCTGGGATGGCTGGAGCAAACCTACCTGGCGGGCTCGTCAATTCTGCTGAACCACGACGGCATAAGTCTTTATCAGAAGATGGCGCAGGACATCCGCGACTCGCAGCTGCCGGATGGCATGGTTCCGGGTATTGCACCTGAGTATGTGGCGTTCGTCGATAAGAACGGAGTGAGCACGGTCTTTCGCGACTCGCCGGAGTGGGGCAGCGCGTCCATCTTGAGTCCATGGGCGGCGTATCAGTTTTACGGCGACCGGGCGTTGCTGGCGGAACAATACGAAAGCATGCGTGCCTACGCCGCCTACTTAAAGAGCAAGGCGAAAGATCACATTCTCGACTACGGGTTGGGCGACTGGTATGACATTGGGCCGGGGCCGCCGGGAGAGTCGCAGTTGACCAGCAAGGCAGTTACAGCCACGGCGACTTACTACGCCGACCTGTCAGTGCTGGGCGAGATCGCTGCCGTGCTCGATAAGCCCGAAGACGCTCGAACTTATTCCGAAGAAGCTACCCAGGTGAAAAATGCATTCAACCGCCTGCTGTTTCACGCTGACACCGGTCAATACGATCGCGGCAGCCAGACGGCAAATGCGATGCCGCTGGCGCTCGGCATGGTTCCTGCGGGGCAAGAGGAAGCGGTGCTGAACCATCTGGTGGAAGACATTCGCCGACACGAAAATCACGTGACCGCCGGGGACATTGGATTTCACTTTGTCGTCCGCGCGCTGACCGATCATGGGCGGTCCGATGTGCTCTACGACATGCTGTCGCGCACCGACTCTCCGAGCTACGGATATCAACTGGCGCGCGGAGCGACCGCGCTGACGGAGGCGTGGGACACCAATCCCGATAGTTCGCAGAACCATTTCATGCTGGGGCATGGACAAGAGTGGTTTGTCCGCGGGCTGGTGGGGATCAGAGTCGAGGTGGACCGTCCGGCGGCGGAACGAATTCGAATTCAGCCCAACCCGGTTGGTGGCATTGAGAGCGCTTCGGCGAGTTATCACTCGGTGCTCGGCGAGGTTCGCAGCGAGTGGAAACAACAGGCTGGGAAGTTTACGCTTAAGGTCTCGGTGCCAGTGGGGTCGGTCGCTACGGTTGAGGTTCCCGGGAGGAATCCGACGGAGAGTGGCAAAGCGTTCTCGACAGCGACCCCCGTAGGATCTGGCGAGTATGAATTCAGCTCTGAGCTGAACTAACCATCGCTTCGCAATTCGGTTAAGGATCTTTATTTTCATCGAGATCGGTGAGGATGCGCGCAAATCCGCGGTCAATTGTCGGGCTTTCCTTGGCCCGGTTACGTGACTTTAGACACCTACGGTTCGTCCCTCCATCCGCCTTATAATCAACGCATTTAGCTCACCTGTGGACCCGACGATAGCAGTTGCGATGTTCGCTCTAGGGCTGGCCTTTGGCAGCTTTCTGAACGTGTGTATTTACCGGATGCCGCTTGATCTGTCGGTGGTTTCGCCGGGGTCGGCGTGTCCGCATTGCAAGCATGAGGTGCGGTTTTACGACAATGTTCCGGTGTTGAGCTGGCTGATTTTGCGAGGACGCTGCCGCGATTGCAAGGCGCCGATTTCGCCGCGCTATCTGGTGATCGAGTTGGTGACCGCGCTGTTGTTTCTCGGGTGCTACTGGCATTTTGGATACACGCTGGCGATGGTGAAGTACTGCGCTTTCGGATTTTTGTTGCTCGGGCTGATCTTTACCGATGCGGAAACATTTTTGTTGCCCGACAAACTCACGCTGACGGGACTGGCGTTGGGGATTGTTTTTAGCCTGCTGGTTCCGGTGAACGATCTGGCGACGCAGATGTTGAACAACGCGTCTCTGCCGTTGAGTTCGGATTTGAGTTGGAGATTATTTTCGCTGCTCGACTCAGTTGTAGGCGCGATTGTGGGAGCGTCTTTTATTTATGGAGCAGGTGCGATTTACCTGCGCGCACGCGGGATCGAAGGCATGGGGTTTGGCGACGTCAAATTGATGGCTATGGTGGGCGCATTCCTGGGATTGAAGTTGACCATCTTCACGATTTTCGCGGCGTCGATTGCAGGCTCGCTATTTGGCGTGGCCACGCTGCTGGCGGTCTGGCGAAAGCGGACGCGCCGCAGGATTGCGCATCATCAGCCGGCAAGTGACGCGCGGAAGCGCGCCTGGGAGTCGGCCATGATTGCGCTGCGCCGCCATCAGATGCCGTTTGGCGTGTTCCTTGGCGGCATGGCGATTCTGGCACTGTTCTTTGGCAACAGCTTCCTGCAGTGGTACTGGAGGCTATTATGAATTTCCTGACCAATCCGGTATTTCTGCGATTTCTGGTGGTGCTCTCCGCCGGCGGATTTTCGTTTGCGCTGGGCACGATGCTCATTCGACGCATGCGGCGCAGCATCATGGATGACGTCACTCCCGCCGAGAACCACACCTCGGCGGACGCGATGCCGCACTTTACTTATCAGACGGTCATTCAAGAGCTGAAGCGGCAGAAATACGAACTGGAAAATTTGCAGAGTGCGGAACGCCGCCGCGCCAAGACATCGGAGAACATCAGCGCGGCCATACTGGCGAATCTTTCGAGTGGAGTGTTGTTCATCACCCCGAACGGCTTGGTGCGCCAAGCGAACCAGTCGGCGCGGCATATTTTGGGATTTGCGGCACCGATTGGGATGAGTATCGCGGACATTTTTCGCGAGGCGACGACGATTCCAAAGTTTGAAGCGACGCCTTCCGCGGCTAGCATTCTGGATCAGAGTCTGCGCGAGAACACGCCTTTCCGCCAGTTGGATGTGCAATATCTGACTCCATCTGGCGAAGACCGCGTACTGAACATTACGGTCACGTCGGTAAAGGCCCCGAGCGGAGATGTCCTGGGCGCGGCTTGCCTGATCAACGATCAAAGCGAGATTGCGGAGATACGCCGCCAGCAGGAGTTGCGCGGCGAAGTTTCGGGAGAGATGGCGCTTGAGCTGCGTAGCTCCCTGAACACCATCGCGGAATGTGCGCGTCGCTTGTCCGAAACCAATCAGGAAGAAGCGGACAAGCAGTTAGCCATCGACATCGCTACTGAAGCAGACCATTTGCAGAGAAATATTGGCGGGTTCCTGGCCAGGTCAAACGCGACTGGAGCGGCCGCCGGAGTTTGATGGAAAGTTTAGAACGAGAAATGGAGACCTTATGAACCGCATCACGAATCTTTCTTTGGCAATGGCCATGCTAGTTGGCATGTTCGCCGTCGCCACGGCGCAGACGCAAGAACCGCTGGGCGACTACGCGCGCACGGCCCGCAAAGATAAAGACAAAGACCAGAAGTCGGCCAAGAAATACGACAACGACAATTTGCCGGTCAACGACAAGCTGAGCATCGTCGGCCCAGCGGTGCCGGACGCGCCTGCTGCCGGAACGGCGCCTGGTGCGCCCGCGGATGCCGCTGCGCCTGCCACCGCTCCGGCACCGGGCTCGTCGCTCGCCGACAAGCAGAAGATCAACGACGACTGGAAGGCCAAGATCGCCGCGCAGAAAGACCAGATCAACCTGGCCTCGCGCGAACTCGACGTGGCCCAGCGTGAATACCGCCTGCGCGCGGCGGCCATGTACGCCGATGCCGGCAACCGTCTGCGCAACTCAGGCACCTGGGACAAGGAAGATACGCAATACAAGCAGCAGATTGCGGCCAAACAGAAGTCCGTCGACGACGCGAAGAAGAAGCTGGAAGATATGCAGGAGCAGGCCCGCAAAGCGGGCGTGTCTTCGTCAGCCCGCGAGTAAAGAGAACCAGCGCGTGCCCCGTCTCTGTCGCGTTGTTTGCGACAGGGCGGGGTTTTTTGTTTTGGGGAGATGTTTAGTTGTTTTAGTTTGGAATGCTCCATGCACAACGGTCTTGCCGTCTCCCGCTCCGCTTTAAGCCGATCGTAAGGTCCCTCCGCGCAAAATTCCCGCGTTTGGGACGACAGGGGGCGTAGATTCGTGAAAATCTGTGCAATCCGCGGCTTGGTTCTAAGTAATTTATTCGGCTTTTATTCGCCACATCGATTTGCCGAAAAACCCCTCACTTTCGTAACCTTTATGTTTACGCGAAGGGAACGTCCACGTCCTTTGTTATCAGTGAGATCAAGGTTCTTATAGCTCCCATTCAACCTTTTAATTAGCCTTTCACCAGACGGTCGAATCTAATGTGTATAAGAGAGGCAATCATGAAACATTTTTTGTTCGCGAGCGACTTCGACCAGACACTCACTTTTAACGACACTGGCTACGTTTTGAGCGAACTGGTCGGCATTCCGACCGAAGACTTTGAACGCAAAGCCCAGGGCATGGCGAAGCTGAATCTGGTGCAGCAAGGGGCCGAGCTTGCGTATTTGCTCCTGCATGATCCGGAATATCGCGCGCGGGTGCGCAAGCATCACCTTTATGAGGTGGGGAAGATTATCCGGCTGAAAGAGAACATCGATCTGCTGTATCAAATCCTGGAAAAGGGAGTCGACGGATACTGCTTTGATTTCTATGTGCTATCGGCGTCACCGGTGGAAGTGGTGCGCTCTGCGCTGGAAGGGATCGTACCTGCCGATCATATTTACGGCACCGAATTTAATTACACCCTGTCGGGTGAAATCGAGAGCATCAAGCGCGCGACTGCGGGGTACGGCAAGGTTGCGGTTCTGGACAAGTTGCAGAATGAATTGAAAATTGGCCCCTCCCACATCGTTTATGTCGGCGATGGCAGTTCCGATGTGCATGTCATGTTGCACGTCAATATGCGCGATGGATTTACCGTCGCTGTTTCCGAGGCGCGGCACGTGTCGCAGGTGGCGAAGCGCACGGTGCTGAGCAATAACGCGCTGGCGGCGGTCACTCCGATTCTTGAGGACGTGGTTGGTTGGGACCGGCTGCGAGTGCGCAGCTTCTTCGAGTCGCAAGGATTGTTGATTCAGGAATGGGACCGGGTGCGCACTGACTGGCTTACGCTGCGCCGGGCGACAGAAATCCGCAGCGAAGTCATCGCTGCCGCCGGGTAAAATATCCGCTGCGATGTTACGAAACAAAAATCTGGTAGCACTCTCCCGCCAGCATCATCACGCGCTAGCCCTGTGTGTCCGTCTGGACCGCGCCTTACAGGCCGGTCTGGTGGACGCGGAGGCATGGCAGTCGGAAATCGTGCAGCACTTCGAGCAGGAAGTGAGCGTTCACTTTGCAGCGGAAGAGGCTGAACTTTTTCCAGTTGCGGCTAAGTTCGAGGGCCTAAAAGCCCTGGTGGACGAGTTGATTGGTGACCATGAATTGCTGCGAGTTTTGTTCGCCGGGGCGGCCTCGCGTTCTTTGGATAGCGTTAGCCTGGCGGAGTTCGGGGATAGGTTGTCCAAACATATTCGCAAAGAAGAACGGCAGTTGTTTGAAGGGATGCAGCGCGTGATGAGCGAAGAAGAGTTGGACGCGCTAGGCTTGGCCTTAGATAAGGCGCTGGCTGCGGCTTCCGACGCTTGCTTGATTCCGAGCGAAGCTACCAAGCTGCGGGCCCGATAAAGAAGTTCAAAAATAAGAAAACCGTCTGTCATCCCAGCTCACATTGGGAAGACAGACGGTTTCTTTTTTGATCCAAATTGCCGGCGCTACTTGTCCCAGGCGGTCGACAGGAATAAGTAACGGTCGCGGTTGGCGTCTCTTTCGGCTTCGGGCTTTTCGTCCAGCACCATGAATTGCCATCCGGTGGAGGCGCTATATGGGGGCCACTGCGGTAAGCCTGCGCCGTTGGGGTTGCCGGTCTTGGCGAAGTTGGACCAATACTTCTGCATCTGTTCGCTTAGGTGGCGATCGGACGGCCTCCACGGCACTTTGGCTTTCGAGTCCAGCGCACTGAAAACGAATTCAATTTCTGCCGAGTGGTAGGCGCCCATGTCAGGGGCTTTTGGATCGCTTGCCGGCGGCGCGGCGTCGAAGCGGTAGCGGTAGACGGGCTTGGTTCCGGTCTTGAGTTGTGCTTCCAGCCAGCGCCACGTGGACCATGCGATGAATTTGTCTCCCGCATAGTCTTCCGCTATACGGGCGGCATCGGCATCGTTCGTGGCGGAATAGGCTTTCAAGAAGTCACCCGATTTATCACCGAAGTCTTTTTCAGCAGTGGCCTTCAGGCTGGCCATGGTGGGCTTTTGTTGAGCTACGTCGAAGCTGCCCTCATCGTGGTTCCATCCGGCCAGAAGCGGAACATCGTTTTGCTTTCCCGCGGCAAAAATGTCCGATAGTGACTGCGGCAGGAAGTAGCCATCGATATCGGGCGGGAAATCGAATCCCCCGCCGGGTTTGAAGAACGAGGTGAGCAATTTGTCGGCCGGAACCGCTCGCAACTCGGCCAGAGTGCTTACGCCCAGGGTCGCTGCTGCCAGCTTGGAATCCTT
>DATBAT010000109.1:0-10865 GCA_036271375.1 Terriglobales bacterium | reverse complement strand
GATTCCTACGATCAAGGTGGACCGGTTGACGGTGGGCGGTACGGCGCGGAAGGATCCCGGCGGGTTCATGCAGTAAAAGCTTAAGGACAGTCGTATTCAGCCCGGGCGCAGTGCGGCAGTTCGAATGGTCAACGAGACACCAAAGACGGTCTTGGAACTGCATCAAGCATTCCGTTCGGCCAAGTCGCCAGAGAAAATCACCCAAGAACCCTTCGATAGCACTCCCCAGCACCTGCGCCGTCTTAGAAGGTTGCAAGCAGGTGAGCAAGCCGAACCCAAAGATCTGTGGGAATACACCCAAGACCTGCTTTACGGAAAAGAAATTCAAGGCCCACTCCTAGCCCATGTTCTCCCATTCTGTCTGGAAGCGTGGCGCCTGGATCTACGGGGCCTTGAGAGCGGATACGGTGGTTTCGTCGAATACCTATATCCAATGTTGGCAAACTGTCACGTTTTCGATTTGCATTTAAGTCCAAATCTGAGCGCCGCTGCAACAGCCTTTATCCGTCATACCATACTGGAAGAAATCGATGATCAGCGTGGATTGAGTTACCAAGGAAGCGGTGCGCGTCCGTATGGCTGGATTGGAGCTCTTACGACATACGGGGTGCTTCTACCGGACATCGAACTTCTTTGGCGTCTGTGGTGGTCTGTCGAAACGACCGGAAAAGCGACCGCGGCCCTGCAGTACATTTCTTGTCTGATGTATCCCACCAACGAAAATCCCATCGTCGCTCCTTGGACCCCCGATGGCGGCGGAGGGCCTCCTTGCCTTTGGGAATTTGCGGGCCACTTGTACAACCATCGCTGGATGGACCTGAATATTGCTTTTCTGAGACGAATGCTCACGCCGCAACGCGCACGAGACGTGATCAACAAGGCGGTCGGAATGATCAGAGGTCTGCCCGAACACGAGACGGCGGTCGAGCTTCAGAAAGACTTTCCGTTGTGTATCGAAACGCTGGAAGCCCGTTGCTCCGAGCTTCCTCAAATACTGGAAAAGCTCAACAACTCGGGGCCTCTGGAGTGGACCATCTGAGCCGGCTTCATCAGATCTCTCGCGCCTGCTCGCCTTGCGACTTGAGCAACTCTACGGCTTTCCCGTCGAATGAAACGAACATATCTGCTCCCAGCCATCTGCCTTCATAAGCGATCACGCCGTCGGCGAAATCTCCGCCCGCATCTAGCATCGCCAGTCCCGCCTCAACTGCCAGGCGGTTTGTTTCCACATTGTCGGCGGCAATTAGAATTCGGATCGCGCGGCTGATCTCAGACAGCGGAAAACGGTAGACGCTGCGTAACACCCAGACCAGTTCGCAAAGGCACGGTATTGCGATGGCCACGGTTCTGGCGCGACCCATAATCGCGATCGCGGCTTCGTACTGCGCGGAATCATCCCGAGCAACTGCCCGCACTAGAACATTGGTGTCGACCGCGATCTTCACTTCTTCCCCGTAGCTTTTAGCCCGGCCCAGCCGCGTGCGGCGGCTTCGTTCATTTCCTCAATGGTTGCTACTTTCTTTGTCTTACCGGCGAGCAGCCCAAAAAAGTCTTCGATCTTCCCACCGGAACGGGACGCCCTGATTTCTCCCCGCCCATGAGGCAACAAATCGAGTTCAATCTTGCCTCCGGGTTTTACCCCAAGGTGTTGCATCACTTTTTTCCGGAAAGTAACCTGCCCTCTGGCAGTTACTGTCAGCTTTGCCATGCCGTCTCCTAAACCCTATTGTAAGGCAAAAGTGCATTACAAACTAAAGATTTGAACGATCCTATTCCGCCACATTTATTTGTTGGATAATGAATTTATGCCGTCAACTGAGCTGGAGTCCCAAGCCGTAAAAGCTTCCACCGATCTCCGCGAACTTGCGCAAGACATCGTCCGCCGCGCTATGACCGGCGGCGCCAGCGCTGCCGAATGCGTTGTCCGTGAGGGCGATGAGTTCTCGACGCTTGTGCGGCTTGGCCAGGTTGAAACTCTGAAAGAGGCTGGCTCGCGTGCTGTGGGCGTTCGCGTGTTTCGTGGCAAGCGGTCGGCCAGCACTTACTCCAGCGACTTTTCGCGGGCCGGGCTTGATCGCATGGTTAGCTCTGCTCTGGAACTTGCCAAGATCACTTCGGAAGATCCGTTCTCCGGAATTCCGGAACCGCAGCAACTCGGTTCGCTGAAAGGCGATCTCGATCTGTTTTCGGCAGACGTATATTCCCTGCCCGGCGAAGAGCGCATCGACTATGCGCGCCGCGCCGAGGCCGCAGCCTTGGCTGTGGATCCGCGAATCAAGAACTCCGACGGCGGTTCGTTTGACGCCGCCACTGGCCACAAAGTTCTCGCCAACTCGCATGGATTCGTCGGCGAGTACCGGCGTTCGTATTGTTCGATTTCCGCGGTGCCGATTGCGCAGGCCGAAGACGGCGGCATGCAGCGCGACTACTGGTATTCAGTGGCCCGCAGCATCGGGCGGCTTGAGTCTCCTGAGCATGTGGGTAAAGTTGCCGCCGAGCGCACACTGCGCCGGCTTGGTGCGCGCAAGGTTAAGACCGCGCACGTCCCGATCATCTTCGATCAGCAGGTTGCGACGTCGATCCTTGGGCATATTTTCGAAGGAATCAATGGCGACTCGGTTTATCGCGGAGCTTCTTTTCTCGCCGGAAAGCTCGGACAAAAAATTGCCGCGGACCACGTGACCGTGATCGACGATGGAACTATCGTTGGTGGTTTCGGAACCAGTCCGTTTGACGGCGAGGGTATTCCCACGCGGCGCACGGTGGTGATTGAAAACGGGGTACTCAAGTCGTACCTGATGAACACTTACACAGCGAAAAAATTGGGCATGGAAACGACCGGGAATGCTTCGCGGGGATTGGCGGGCACTCCCGGCATTGGCGCGGGCAATTATTTCTTGCAGGCGGGTACAAAGACTCCCCAGCAGATTATTTCGGAGATTCCCGAAGGACTTTACGTTACCGAGTTCATGGGACACGGCGCAAATCTGGTGACCGGCGACTATTCTCGCGGCGCTTCCGGGATGTGGATCTCCGGCGGAGAACTTGCTTTTCCAGTTGAAGAGATCACCGTCGCTGGAAATCTGAAAGAGATGTTCTTCAATATTTCCGAGATCGCGAATGATCTCGAATTTCGTGGGTCGATGGCCTCGCCGACCATTCGGATTGATGGGCTGATGGTAGGAGGCGAGTAAAGGCGTCGTTGGCCGTTGGCCCTTGGTCGTTGGCTGAGACCCATAGCCGCTGACTTTTGCCTGCCTGACAACTAAACGGCCACCGACCAATAGCCTACGACCCGCCTCCCTTTCCGGCTACAATCTCCTCATGGACGGCCTTACCGGGCAATCCCCGCTCACCGAAGAACGCAGCTCGTTGTTGAAGCCCATGCTTGCCGGGGGCGCGCTGGTGGTTGTCGTCGTCGCCATCATTGCGTTGCTCTCCCATAAAGAGCCTGTGGTCGCAGTCGGGCCGCCGGCTTATGCCGCCAATATCAAAATCTCCGATATGAAGATGAGTACGTCGGAAAACTTCGTAGGATCGGCGGTGACCTACATCGATGGAAACGTAACCAATACCGGGGACAAAACGGTCACACACATCGTCGCGCGCGTCACCTTCAAAGATTCGATGGACCAGGTTGCCCAATCGGAACCCGTCCCGCTCTACGTGATTGACAGTAGCGTGCCCTACCCGAATCCGATTGATCTCAATGTTGCGCCGCTGGCGGCGGGGAAGTCGAAGCCGTTCCGGATTACGTTTGAGCACGTGAGCAGCGCCTGGAACCAGGCGTATCCGGCGATCGATGTTACCGATGTCACTGCGAAGTAGCGACCAATACGGCAGTTTGGAAAAATCAAAGTCCGAATTTTTGCCAACGGCAGGCTGGCTTTGAGCATCTCTATGTTGGCGACTATTCGTCTGGAGGATCTACATGAAGAGAGTTAGCAATAAGACATTGTTCAACGTACTGCTCGGCACTGGGCTTTACCTGCTGGATCCGCTGCGCGACCGGCTAGTCGAGCGCATCGAGGGTCTCGGCGACCGCGCCAAAGATGCATATGACACCCATTCCGGCCGCGCCAAGGAGGCCTACGAAACCGGCGCCCGCCGAGTTCGGAAAGCATCGGACGTGCTGCAAGGCGAAGACGACAGCCACATCTGGGGGACCGTCGGCGCGCTCCTCGTGGGATTGGGCGTTGGCGTCGGCGTCGGGATATTAATTGCTCCTGCGAGCGGCGAAGAGACACGCAACAACCTCTCCGAGAAGGTGCAGGACCTGGGCGGAAAAGTTTGGAGCCATGGGCAGGAAGCCAAGGCTGCCGCGGCGAATTACTAATTAGACCTCTCATTGGCATCGGCTTCAGGAACGTCGTTGAGATCCCTGGAGCCGATGCGCGTTACTTCGTCCCGAAGGAGCGTTGCTATGAAAACCCACATCAAGTTATTTGGAATTTTACTTTTGGCCGTTGCGCTTTTACCTGCCGCATTGGCACAGGGAGGAGCGCAGACTCAGCCTTCCGACCCCACCGCGCAGGCGCAAACTGGATCGGTGGATGGTGTGCGAATGTTTGCGGGTTCAATCACGCACGAGAAGTCGGGATTCGTTTTGAAGGCGGGGAACGCGTCCTTCAAACTCGACGATCAGGCAAAAGCAAAGCAGTTCAAAGGCAAGACCGTGCAGGTGACGGGAACGTTGAACGAGTCCACGAATACGATTCATGTGGAGAAGATCGAAGCATCGGCTTCGATGTAGTCGGGGACGTTTCTTTGAGCGTTACCTTGGTTTCGTTTTCCTACGTGGTTAACCCGATAGCCATTCCCTTGTCCACCTTGTAGGTTAGCCACTCCCCCCACTAAAGGAAATTCAAATGAATGCAGCCTCTGCCCCGAAGCACGAGGCCTGGCAGGACCTTTACCGGGCCGCGTTGTGTGAATCTGATCGAACGGAAATAGTCTCCCGCATCGCGACTGCGGAACAGCGCATTGCAGCCCGCGAACGGGAGCTGTTCAACGACCGCAACCCCAACCTCGCAGAAAGAAACGCTCTGAACGTTGCACTCTTTTCGCTGCAAGCCTTGAAGAGTTCGCTGAATTGGAAAGCGCAGGGGCGGGTCGCTTCGTCCTGGAGATAGCGGCTTACTGCTTTGTTTTTTTTGGCGGCAGAAAGTGAGTGCGTTCGCTGTCTTCGTCGGAGACTACCTGTACTCTCGTCTTCTCGGTAAGGCGGAATTTGTAGGGCTCATTCGGGCGGCAAGTACAAAGCAGGCGCTGCCATTCCGGCGCTCCGGCGACGTTCTCGATGTAGGCTCCGTTGCTGTAAGTGAGCGGACCTTTCTTCAATCGGTATTGCTGATGGCAGTGCGGGCACTCAATGAAGAGGCGGGTCGTGGGCATGAGGACAAGGTCAGTGTAGCTGGCGCCCGCGTTTTCTTCTGTCTTGCGGATAACCCCCGCCCTGCACCGTAAAAACTATCGTGCCCCTGGGCGGGGTTTGAGCCTATAGCTGAATGCGGCCTTTGTTTTCTGCCAGCCATTGATCCAGGGTCTTCACTTGCGGATTCAGTGCCCGGGTGAAATCCAAATTGCGCGCGCCGCAGTAATAGTCTTCGAATTCACATTTGAACTGGAACATGTTGCCCAGGTCTTCCGCGCCGGGAAAACCAAAGCCGCGATATACGTCTGGCGGCACGGCGTTGTATGTGACCTCTTTGCCTAACGCTTTGCTGAAGCTTGCCGCCATTTGTTTCCCGGTGAGGTGTTCGCCGGCGATACCCACCTTTTTGCCGATAAATTCTTTGCCTCGCTTGAATATTCCGTAGGCTGACTTGCCGATGTCTTCGGCGACAAGGCCGGGAAGTTTTTTGTCGCCCATGGGCAGCGTCAGAGCAAGCTTGCCGTCGGGGCCGGGCTTTGGACCCATGCCGAAGGTGATGAAGTTGTCCCAATAAAAAGCGGTGAGCAGAAATGTCGTCGGCACGCCGGCATCTGTAAAAAAGTGGTCGGACGAACCTTTGGAATCAAAGTGCGGGACTTTGTAGTTTCCGTGCAGCGTCGGCATGCGATTGTCGCTGAGCGGGATCCACTTGCGCGTGTCTTCCAGCGTTGACCAGATCACCTGCTGAAGGTTTTCCGCCTTCGCGGCGTCGGCAAGATTTTTGGCGTGGCCGGATTCCTTTTCCACGGAAAAGTGGTCCCAAAAAAACGTGACGCAGAATGCGCCGTAAGCGCCGTGGAAAGCCTTTTTAAGGCTCTCGAGATCATCGACGCTCGCCGCGACCACTTCAGCCCCAGCATTGGCGAGGGCTTTCGCTTTCTCGGAATTTACATCGCGCGTGATCGCGCGGACGGCAAATCCGCCATGTGGGTCGTCGAGAATGGCCCTTACCAGACCTCCGCCTTGGGCGCCGGTTGCACCAATCACTGCGATAATTTTTTTGTCAGACATCAAATCCTCCTGGTCGTTATCGTTCCGCCGATAATTTACCATCGTTGGGTGAAGAGATGCTTGCTGTTCCTGGCCATGGTCTGCTCTACGAGCCTGGGTGCGCGTGCGCAAAGTTATTTGGGGTTCGATCGCAATCAATATCCGGGCGATGAAAATTTAGCCGCACTGCGGCAGACGTTTGCGTTTAGCGGATTTTGGCTGAACACTCCTCCGGGCGAGAAGAGAAATGATTGGGTCGGCAAACGGCGCTTGATCGAATCCAAAGGATTTGGATTTCTGGTGCTGTTCAATGGACGTCTTTATCGCTCGCTGAAGAATGAAGACAAAGCGGCGGCGTTGGGTAAAAGCGATGCGCAAGCCGCGGTGGAGGCGGCGAAGCGAGAAGGCTTTCCTGCGAAAACCATTATTTTCCTCGATCAGGAAGAAGGCGGACGGATGTTGCCGGAACAACGCGCCTACATTCACGCATGGGTGGACGGCGTGATCGCCGCCGGGTATGGCGCCGGAATCTATTGCTCGGGCATGGTGGCGCAGGATCAGAAGGTCGAGCAAATCATTACCGCAGAAGACATCCGCAAGAACGCGGGAGGTAGAAAGATCAGCTACTTCGTGACTGGAGATGCCTGCCCACCGTCGCCGGGATGCAGCTTTGCGAAGCACCCTCCGCGACCTGCGGCGAGCGGCATGGCATTCGCCGAGACTTGGCAGTTTGCGCAATCCCCGCGCCGCAAAGATGTGGCCGCGTCTTGCGTCAGCAGCTACAGCCGCGACGGCGACTGCTACGCGCCGGGGACCAAGGTGCACGTGGACTTGGACACGGCTATGTCGGCGGACCCCTCCGGTGGACGAAGCCGATAGCTTAATCCCGGCCTCGGGTTACTCATTTCCCGATGTACTTCTAGCGGCCTACCCGCCTTCCTGCCGTAATATCATGAATGTGACAATTTCTCGGTCGAACTACTGAGAACGTAGAGGCGCGCTCCCAGGCGGCGCCGCATCCAAACGAAACTTGATGTCGAGTCTCCCCTCAACCCGTCGGCTGGTGCGACCGTGAGCACCGCCCCCATCGACCTCGACGACGCCCTCGGGCGTTTCGCGCGCCAGGCCCAGAGCCTCACTCTGGCTGGTGGCGCGGCCATCGCGCTGACCCCCGACGGCGCGGACTCCGGCGACGAAATGACCTGCCGTGCCAGTTCCGGTAAGGACGCTCCGCGCGTCGGGGCCCGCCTGCGACTGGTGGCTGGTTTTACGCGCGAATGGGCTCGTGAAGGCAAGCCGGTACGCTGCGACGACTCGGAGACCGACAGCCGCGTCGACCGCGACCGCTGCCGCGAGTTGGGTATTCGCTCGATGGTCGCAGTGCCGCTCAAGAACAACGAGTTGGTGGTCGGCGTGATCGAAATATTTTCCACCCGCACCAAGGCGTTTACCGAATCGCACATGGCCAAGCTGCACGTGCTGGCGGAGCGTGTCACCGACGCCGTAGCGGGAATCGAGTCCGCGTCCGTTGAACCCTCAGCGCCAGTTGAGCCGGACTTGCTTTGGGCGGATGTTTTTATCGAATCCAAGCTGCCCTGGAAGCGTTTGCTCCAATCGGCGTTGTGTCACGTAGTTTTAGTTGCCGCCGTATGGAACCTGACGCTGAACTGGGCGAAGAGCGAGAAGATTTTGAGGCACAGTCAGCCGCCCTCGCAGCTCACGTATTACCCGACGCCATCTTTCCCGGCGGCACAGAGCCATCCCCCGAAAGCGAGGGCGAAAGCCGAGGCGCAGTCTGCGCCGAAAGGCGGAAGCCCGCCTCCAGCGCCGGTATTGGTGAAGAGTGAGCCTGGATCTTCGGCGCCTCCCAGAGTAGATATGCCAGCTGCCGGCGGCATGGAACTCGCTGGCTTGCGTACAAAAATGCCCATACAAGGCATTGGCGTCTCGCCGCAGCGGACGAGTCTCGCAGCCAAAGGAATACTCGACGCCGCACCTGCCGCTATCGTCGCGCCTCCGCCGCAAATTGCCGGGGCACTCCGCCGTCAGGCGGTGTCAGCTCCGGGATCGGAAGTAGTGGCGCCGTCGCCATCCGTTGACGCTCCCATCCGTTCGATGGCAAACGCGGGCATGGGCGGTTCGAAAGTAGTCGCGCCTGCTCCCGGCCTTCCAGCCCGCGCAGGTGTACCCGGCCCCGGCATGAGCATCGGTGGAGTTAGCGCCGTGGTCGGTCCGCCTCCGAGTATGCCGTTGCATGAAGGTTCGGGCGCATCGGGTCTGACCCTCGGCGGAGGCGCCACCGTCGTCGGACCGCCCACTGCCATGCCGCTGCACGAAGGCACTGGCGGTTCGCGCATGTCGCTTGGCGGCGCAGGAAATGGTGTGGTCGCTCCCGCTCCCAGCGTGCAAGCTGGCTTGCGTCAAGGATCTGGAGTTGGCGGTGTAACCCTCGGCGGCGGAGATGCGGTTGTCGCTCCCGCCCCGGGCATGCCCGCGGGCACGCGATCGAACGTCATGTCGGCAGGCTTAGGCGGGTCGGGCACTGTGGTCGGACCACCTCCCGGAATTCCTTCCGGCACGGATGGCCTTTCGTCCGCGGGATTTGGCGGATCGGGAATGTCGGTGCAGCCGACAGGCCCGGTCGGTGACGGAGCTGGTGGCAACGGATCAGGCGCAGGCGGCACGGTGACGGGAAGCGGAAGGGGTTCAGGGGCAGGTGTCGGTTCGGGAGCAGGTGCAGGCTCTGGAGCCGGTGCGAGCTCTGGGATTGGCGCGGGTTCAGGGTCAGGTCTCGCCGCCGGATCAGGTTCAGGCTCGGGCACCGGCGCTGGCGCTGGCGTCGGTGCGGGCTCCGGAGCGGGTTCTGGAACCGGCGGTTCGGGCACTGCCCTTGCCTCAGCGGGGGCGCCCGCCGGCGCGTTGCCGAAAACCATTCGTACTTCTGTCCCTCCGCAAGCACCGACTCATCTTGACGATCCTGCGGGACACATTCTCGAAGTTCCGGTTCGCGTCATTGGACTGGCGCTGGCCCTGCCGACGTCGTCCTTCTTTTCTAACTACGAAGTCTTCATCGCGGAACGCGAGTTCGACAAGAGCGAGAAGCGGCTGATCAAGTTGGTCTACGAGTCACGTCCCACACAGCGGCGCCTGTCTGATTATGGAGTGAGCGTCGCTACAACCTACAAACTGCGCGTCAAGCGCGACCCAACCTGTGACGAATCCGCAGCCCAAATCACCGGCGGTCATTACTCCGAGGTACAAAACACTTTGTCGGACCCGGCCCTGAGCGCCAACGATAAGGACAACCTGCTGCCCTGCTACCGCACCACCGCCGACGACTATCAGAAGGCCGCCTCGAAGAAGAGATAAGTCCTTCCATGCCGCTTTTCAGACGTAGCGGACTACGTCTCTACACGAAAAATGCGCGATATGTTCCCGCGGGAACACATCGTCATCACAGAAGCGTCATACACACTTGTGATGACAGGTAAGCCATAGAAACTAAAAAGATAAAGCTGTTGCCGAAATGTCATGGCGCCTAAAGTCCCGAACGCGATTCGCGAATCACCTTAGATTTGCTGGCGGCAGGCTGACAAGAGTGTCCGCCCCACATTTTGGGCCTCTCCCGCCGTGGCGTGCTTTGCATTGAGAATGGCGCGTTTTGCATATCGTTTTTCGGCGGCAAGGCCTACATTTGTATTCATGTTCAACGCCAAAGCTTATTCTGCTGCCAGTCCTACTTCGCGTCTAGCCTCTACCAGCATTGTCCGCCGCGATCCTTCCGAGAACGACGTTCAGATCGAAATTCTATTCTGTGGTGTCTGCCATTCTGACTTACACACCGTGCGCAACGAGTGGAAAGCCATGATGGAGACGGTTTATCCCTGCGTGCCGGGACATGAGATTGTCGGCCGCGTCACCGGCGTTGGAACTGCAGTCTCAAAATTCAAGGCGGGCGATCTTGCCGCAGTTGGTTGCATGGTCGATTCAGACCGCACATGTCCGGAATGCCAAGCCGGACTCGAACAATATTGTCCGAACGGCACGTACACCTACAACACGCCTGACAAGCATCTCGGTGGCGTGACCTACGGTGGCTATTCCGACGGCATCGTGGTCGACCAGCGCTTTGTATTTCGCGTGCCATCGAATTTGGATCCGGCTGGTACGGCGCCGTTGCTTTGCGCTGGCATTACAACTTACTCGCCGATGCACCACTGGGGTGTCGGCAAAGGCAAAAAAGTCGGCATCGTTGGTCTCGGCGGGCTCGGCCACATGGGCGTGAAGTTCGCGCATGCATTCGGGGCGCATACGGTGGTCTTCACCACGTCACCTGGGAAAAAAGAGGATGCGATGCGCCTGGGGGCCGATGAGGTAGTCATCTCAAAGAATGCGGATGAGATGAAAAAGCACGCTGGCAGCTTCGATTTTATTCTCGACG
>DATBAT010000108.1:0-3613 GCA_036271375.1 Terriglobales bacterium | reverse complement strand
ATTGGGAAGATTTTCGAATCATCCTTGACGATGGTAATGTTGGCTACTGCGGTCTACGCCATACGTCATCTGCCGCGATACTACGAGCAACGTTTTGGCGAAGTTGAGCAAAAAAGTATCAGCAATAAACAGTTCATTTTTTTGCTCGGATCGTTGATTGTGCTCTTATTCATTGGCCAGCGTTTGCAGTGGATCGCCGACGGCGCGGTACGACATATTCACCTATTGCTTTCAGATCCCAACGAGCAGGTCGATATCGCTCCTTTTCTGATGTGGTCCTTATTCTTTTGCCTGAGCATTCGATGGCGCATGCAAAAAACCGACTGGCCAACAACCGGCATCAGTTTCATAGGGGCATTGGCATATGCCCTTCTGGGGCTTCATCTGTTCTCGCATCCGGATGCTAGGCAATTCGTACTTTGGAAGATTTTGAATGCCGGGGCTATCGGGATTTTCTTCATCACCACTGGCCTGTACGACCACCTTCTGCTGGTTCGATCGATACCTAACAAAATTTCAGAGGACGACAACGAATGAACGACGAAAGAAACCCACTTCCTTCGCCGAACCGCTTGGTCCACGAGCCCGCTCGTTTGGCCATTCTGACGGTGCTTTCTTCCTGTGCCTCTGCGGATTTCGTTTTTCTGCGAGGGATTACCGGACTTACGAAAGGAAATATGTCCGTACAACTCACTAATCTCGAGCATGCGGGATTGGTGGTCATCACCAAGGAAATCATCGACAAGAAAACTCGAACAACGGTAAGGCTTTCGGATCGTGGTGGATCGGAAATTAAAGATTATTGGCGGACCATGGATGAAATTCGGAGCCGGATGGCACGAGAGAAGCGTCGTCGTTCGCCGGTGCGACCGATCATTCCGCGTCCAGCGACATTTTCTCTGTCTTGAAGGTTGACGGTCAACTTTACGCTCGTAAATGGTTCGGGAAATGCGCAGGCAGCTTGCAGCAAGGCATGGTCGACACGCCCAGGCGGGGTGTAAATAAAAATCAGCGTTTGGGTGGCACGGCTGAAGCCGCGCCCTTCCCGGGTCGCTCTGTCCTGATCCCAGCTCTTATCGGATATCCCATGGGTTCCCGGCTCTCGCAAATGCCGCCAGGCCGTCGGCTCCGCTTATTGGCGCCTGTGTGAAAATTCCGTGGAAGAGCGGCGTTTTCAACGCCGCGTTAATCAAGCGTTTTCGATTACGCGGCCCTGAAAGGGCCGCTCTTTCACGGTGGCTTCAGGCAAAAAATGACAAGATTGTCGGTGATCGGCGCTGCCAACAAATGCGGAACTGCGCTCCGGGACAGATCGGCGTCCGTCTCTACGAGACTTAGTGCTGGACCATTTTCTGAAGGGCTTTACGGAGGGCTTCCTCGCGAGAGGGGCCGCTTTCGCCGGCGGAACCTACCACGGTCTGGCCTTTGTTGTTGCGGATCGCTAGGTCGGCGCCGTGTTCAATGAACAGCGATATTGAGTCATTGTCCACGTTGGTAAAGATAGGGGTATCACCGTCTTTGTTTCGGGCGTTCACATCTGCGCCCAACTTTAATAACTCTTCCTCGACATCCGTGAGGAAAATTTCGTGGAGGGGAGCATTCCCGTCCTTATCGCGAGCGTTCACATTCGCACCGGCTTGGGCAAGCAATCGCACGCATTCCACTCTCGCTCCGTCGATATCCGAATTTCGGTAGTCGCCGGCTGCAAACATGGCTGTCTTCCCATCATGGTCCCGAGCTTCTAGATTCGGGTGGTACCGAAGAATTTCCTTTACCATGTCTGGATTCCCTGAACCCGCCGCATAAATTAATACACTCCCCGCACCCTGCCCTTCGATCGTCATGCCTCCGCCGCTTTCCGTGACTGTCAATTTGCTGAGGTCGGCGTTTGGGTTGGCACCATATGTGACCAGCGCGCGCGCAGCTTCTACGCTTCCAGAACCGGCAGCGCCGGCGAGCGCCAGGTCTTTATCATTTTGGTCGTTTCTGCTTGCCCCTACATCGAGAAGAGCCTGCAAGGTTTTCAAGTCATGGCTTGCTGAGGTGAGAAGTCCCACGGTTGCAGATCGCGCCGGCAGATTTGACTTCTTTGCCTGGGGAGCAGGTAAAGGATCCAACGGAACGCCGGCTGCCACCAACTCCCGCACAGTCTCCGATTGCCCACGATTTGCGGCTTGCTTTAACAGAGTTTGTGCCTCAAGAGATTGGAAATTAAATCTTTCCGCCTGCAACGTTTTTACAAGTCCATCACTGCCTTCGATCCATCGGTTGGTTTTCGCAAATGCATCGACTTCGTTTTCCAATTCGGTGATGACCGCTGGCATTCCCTCCCACGATCCAACGTAGTCCTCAACCTGCTTCGGATAACCGTCGATATCGATTGAGAGAATGTAGGTAGGATTGTCCGTCACCGAAGCCCGATATTCCGGCGCCATTGAGTAGAAATCGGCAGCCACAAAACGTTTAGCAAGTTTTTGGAATCCAATGGCATCCACCGGTGCAATGTGCTTCCCCGCGGCGACTACTGAGAAGTCGCCCTCAAACAGAATGCGGTCCCGGTTTATGGTAACGATGTAGGAAGGGCAGGTACCGAAGCATCCCGATCGCCGCAGAGAAACTGAAATCTTTGAGTCTGGCCGCAGAACTGGAGGGTCGACGTGAGTCTTTGGCAATCGTTCCGGCGGAACGAGATCCAGATACTCCTCGATTTCCGCCGTGACAGGATTGCCGTTCTGCTCAAAAGGTATGAACTTCCACTGCCGCACCTCGTCCTGTAACAGCGGCCAAAATTTCACTGCATCTTCATTACCGCTCGCC
Organism: Terriglobales bacterium; assembly: GCA_036271375.1. Classification (GTDB taxonomy): domain Bacteria; phylum Acidobacteriota; class Terriglobia; order Terriglobales; family Acidobacteriaceae; genus DATBAT01. The sequence goes on along the minus strand of DATBAT010000108.1, from coordinate 796 downwards.
TCTGCGCCTATCACATCACCCGCAGGAGAGACAGTGATTACGAGGCGAAGCTGATTGAAGCCCGGATGCACGCCACTTAGGGGAATCATATCCCGATGCGGTTTTATTTCATGGGATCGGGCAACATCGTAATCGAACGAAGGTTTTGAAGATGGTTTGTTGTCGGATGCTTTGAGAACGACACTTGTCGACAAGCACGCGAGGATAACGACAGTCCGAATCAAGTGAGAACCCAACATCGGGAACCTCCGGGGGCCTCGTTCTAGATCTCGTTCATTATAGACACCACGCGGGTTCAGGATGGGTGAGTCAAATAAGCTAGCTTCTGGCGTCGGTGGTTTCCCACCTCTCGCAAATGCGGCGAGACCCTTCGGCTCCGCTCAGGGCAGGCAATGGGGCATCCTCGGTTCGGTGATTTTCGGTGAGGTCAAAAACAGAGCATTCTGCTTGAGCTTAGTGGTCGTAGGTTTCGTAGTGGGTGGAGTGCGGCTCTTGTTCTAGCAGGTAGTTTTTATCGAAGTCGTAGTATTTGGCGATGCGGATGTCGTCGCCGGCGAAGGCGCGGATGGCTGCCTCGGATTCCCAGAATGTGATCATCAGGAAATGGGCGGTGTCGCCCTCGATACGGCGTAGCGCATAGGCGCCCTGGTTGCCGGGAGTGGAGCGGTAGTCGGGGATGGCGACGGTGCGCATCAGGTTTAGATACTCGTCGCTTTTGGCGGCCGGCGTTGTGCCGTGCCAGATTCTGGTGATCATGTGGGAATTCCTTTCATTGTCTTTGATTCAGAATAGTCGG
>DATBAT010000107.1:0-16814 GCA_036271375.1 Terriglobales bacterium | reverse complement strand
CTGGTGGCGGGCAAGCCCTAGGTTTACCAAGGGTATCTGCTTGGAAATACAGCGTTTTCTGTACCGCGAATTTGCTCGGCCACTCGTCGAATTTCTACACTGGTAGCGTGAAATGCCCACATTTCGCGGGGAAAACGCAGCGTTTTGTGTTTGGCCCGATTCTTGCATTCCTCCTAAGTGAACCGGAGGGAAGCCGTGAACCTACATGTGGATCACATCGGAGATTTAGCTGTAGTCGAATGCCAGGGACGAATTTTTCCTGACAATGACGCGTTCAGTTTGCGTGACGCTGTGCTGTCGCAGTCGGAAGCTTCCGCCATCGTTCTCGACCTTTCTCAGGTTTATACGATGGGAGACACCGTCGTCTTCATGCTGGTGCGTTTGCAGCGCTGGGCGGAAGAACACAACGTCGACTTCCACTTGTTTAATCCGACTTCCTTCGTGTGTCAGACCCTGGAAGAAACCGGTTTTGCCAACGAGTTCCACGTTGACAACAATATCGAGCAGATCTTCTCGCTGCTCTCCCGCGCCCGTCACTCCTCAGTTCACGCTGCCTAGACTTCCCCCCGATATAGACTGGTGACCGCAGAATGCTGCGGTCACCTATGCGAGTGCAGGTCCTATATTTTGGGGTGCTGAAAGAACAAGCCGGTCAGAGTTCAGACTTTCTCGAAGTTCCCGGTTCTTCCGCCAACATTTCTGCCGTTCTCCAGCTAGTCCGAAGCAAGCATCCCTCCCTAAATCGGTGGTTAAAATCGATCGCGGTTGCCGTCAACCAGGAATACGCAACTCCCCAGACCGCGCTTCAGGAGGGAGACGAGATAGCACTGCTGCCACCGGTAAGCGGCGGTGTGCCACGCGCGAAAATTATCCGCGAGCCAATCGATACCCAAAGCGTACTGACCGCCCTCAAGCGTCCGGAGGACGGCGCTGCAGTAATCTTTGAGGGCATCGTCCGCAACAACACCAAGGGCCGCCCGACGGTCTGCCTCGATTACGAAGCCTACGAAGAGATGGCCCTCAAGAAGTTGGAGGCTCTGGCAGAACAAGCAGTCGGACAAGGAACGGTCCGCGATGTGGCCATCGTTCATCGCCTGGGAAGGCTGGAGATTGGCGAGACCAGCGTCCTGATCGTAGTTGCCTCGGCCCATAGGGCGGCCGCTTTCGAGGCCTGCCGCTGGCTGATCGACACGCTGAAACAGACCGTGCCTATCTGGAAGAAGGAATATTTCGAGGATGGCGCGGTTTGGGCCGACGGGGAACCTTTCCCGGCGGAGATTCCGCGCTTTGGGGGCACCAATTCCTGAACAGTCGGCATCCAAACTAAGCAGCCAAACGATAATGATCCGACCCTTGGTTGCGCTGGTTCTTTGCCTCGTCCCTGCTTGCGTCGCGCAAGTTCCCAAACCGCCTTGGGCTGGCGGTACGGCTACTAAGCCGAAATCGGCAGATGAAGACCCCGGCAGCGATACCACCTTCAAAGTCGACGTCAAGCTGGTAAACGTTTTTGTCACCGTCACCGACGATCAGGGCGCGCCTGTCGCGGGACTGAACAAGGAAGACTTCACTCTGCTTGAGAATGACAAAGATCAAAAGATTTCGGTTTTCGGCAAAGAGTCAGCGTTGCCACTTTCGATCGTGATGCAGATCGACACCAGCCTGAGTACACGTCGAGATCTGCCACTCGAACTTAATTCCGCGCGGCGTTTCGCTCATTCGATTCTGCGTCCCGTCGACGGTATGTCGGTTTATGCGTTCAGCGAGACGGTAAACGAAATCACTCCATTCACCTCGGACATGAAAGTAATAGACCGTGGAATCGATCGCATCCGGCTGGGTTCAGCAACTGCATTGTATGACGCGATGTATCTGGGTTCCCATGCGCTTGAATCCCGCAACGGAAGAAAAGTGATGGTCGTGATCACGGATGGCGGAGACACCGTCAGCAGCGTCGACTATAAAGAGGCCTTGCGGGCGGCGCAGACTGCCGAGGCGATCGTCTACAGCATCATCATCGTACCCATCGAAGCCAGCGCCGGGCGTGATACCGGAGGAGAGCACGCTCTCATTCAACTCTCCGCGGACACCGGAGGCCGGTATTTCTATGCCAAGTCGATTCCTCAACTCGATGACGCCTTCCAGAAAATCAGCGACGAATTGCGCACGCAGTATTTGCTTGCCTACTATCCGTCGCAACGATTTGCCGACTCTGACTTCCGCCGCATCGAAGTGACCCTCCAGAAGAATGCTGGATACAAAGTGCGGCACCGCACCGGTTATTACACCTCGAAGTTGCAGTAGTCCCCCGGTTTGCGCATGTAGAATAGCGGCATGCCTTTTCAGGATCGTGGATCGTCCGGGCCGCCGCGTAAGGGCAAGCCCGCGCCCCCTCCCGCAGAAACTTCGGAAGAAGCCGCCTACCTCAAGGGTCTAGGCGAAAAGCAAAAGCACGTGCGCCTGAAGCTGGTTGACGGCGAGATGGTCGAAGGCTGGATTGAGTACTACGACAAGACCATGTTGCGGCTGACGCGCGAAAAAGAGCCCAACCTCTTCATCTTCAAACACGACATCATGTACATCAGCGAAGAGGGAGGACGAAAGCAGAGTTAGTTTCTGCCCCGTAAAAATGGCTGACCCTACTTATAGTCCAAGCTTTCTTCCGCAGATGGTTGTGATTGCGCGTGAAGCTGGCGCGTTCCTCATGCCGTATTTCCGCCGCCGGGTTGCCATCGAATACAAGGGCGAAGCCGACCTGGTCACTGAAGCTGACCGCGGTTCGGAGGAGCTAATCCGTAAGCGGATCAAGGTTCTCTGGCCGCATCACGACATCATGGGCGAAGAACAGGGTCTGATCGACACCGGCAGCGACTACCGCTGGTATATCGATCCCCTGGATGGCACGACGAATTTTGCCCATAGCTTTCCCATGTTTTGTGTCTCGATGGGGCTGGAACATAAAGGGCAGATGATTGCCGGGGTGGTCTACGATCCCACGCGGGACGAGCTTTTCAGTGCCGAGCGGGATGGTGGCGCATTTCTGAATGACGCGCCGATTCACGTTTCTAAAGTCGCTACGCTAAAAGAGTCACTGCTTGCTACCGGTTTTCCCAGTAAGAAACGGCACGAGAACCCGAACATCCATTTCTATCACCAGATCACCCTTCGCTCGCACGGCATACGGCGCGCGGGGTCGGCGGCGCTTGATCTGTGCTACGTGGCTGCGGGCAGACTCGAAGCTTTCTGGGAGTTCAATCTGAATCCTTGGGACACATCGGCCGGCGTACTGATCGTGCAAGAGGCTGGCGGCGAAGTGACCGGCTTCGACGGTGCGCCTTTCAAGATCGACAGCCGCGAGACCCTGGCTTCGAATGGATCTTTGCATCCGGAACTGCTGCAAGAGTTTCAGGCAATCTTCGCCGGGCGGGGACTTGATCCGTTGCCCGACCCTCGCGATCACGCCAAGGTGTAAGGCTATGAGAGCTCGTCGATCATTCGCACTGACCTTCATTTTATTGAGCACGCTTTGGGCTGTGGACTCCGGCGATGCCGCCTACCAGCAGGATTTCACCAAGTGGAAAGCCGAGCTGGTGGATGACCTGAAACAAAACTGGTTGCCACTCGCCGGACTGTTCTGGTTGAAGCCGGGCGAGAACTCTTTCGGCTCCGACAAATCAAATGCAGTGATATTCCCCAAGGGCCCGGCGCATGCGGGATCGTTCACTTTGCAGAATGATCAGGTGACGGTGAAGTTCCTGCCCGGTGTCAACGCCAGGATCGATGGCCAGCCCTCTGGCGAAGGTGTTTTGCAGCCCGACACTTCCGGCAAGAGCACCAAGGTTGAATTGGGTAGCTTGCAATGGCACGTGATTAAGCGTGGCACGAGGGTTGGCATTCGCCTGCGAGATGATGAAAGCTCAGCGGTGAAAACCTATTCCGGGCCGACGTTCTTTCCCATTGACCTGGCCTATCGCGTCAACGCGAAGTGGGTTCCGTCGGATGGGAAGAAGACCGTCGATGTTCCCAACGTCCTGGGTGATGTAACTCCGGAAACAATCAGCGGCGAAGCCGATTTCGAAATCAACGGACAGAAATTTCAGCTCACGGATTTAGGTGGCGACCCAGCCAAGGGGCTGTTCTTCGTCTTCAACGATCTCACCGCGAAAACTGAGACTTATCAGGGCGGTCGATTTCTTCAAACTGACCCAGTGAAAGACGGGATCGTGGTTCTGGATTTCAACCGCGCTTACAATCCGCCGTGCGCTGTGACGCCTTTTGCTACCTGCCCGCTGGCGCCGAAAGAGAATAGGCTCGCCGTCGCCATCCCTGCGGGCGAGAAGTACGATCACCTTCACGGCCACCACTAAATGCGTAGAGGCAGGTGTCCTCACCTGCCGGGCAACTTTCACCACGAATGAAAGAGACTAATGCCAGCTGCGAGGCACGCAGGTGGGGACACCTGCCTCTACGTGTTCCGTATGTAGCTGACCTTGGTCACTGCCGGTTTGGTTGATCGGCGGCGTACAATTTCACGGAAGGATATTTCCCGTGATTTCATCACTGCTTGAGCGCAAGATCGAAAAGCGTCCCGACCAAGTAAAACTCAAGGGACGCGTCCTGTTCCTCACCGAAGATCCCGAACTCATCAAGCGCCAGTTAGCCGGCGAAGACCTACCTTGGGACACCAAGAATTCCGCCAACAATCCCAAGCTGCGCGACGATATTTCCACCGACGAGATCACGCCTGCGCACTACTGCTTCTATTTCGATGAGACGCTGGGCGAGATTCCGTACCTGGGCCTCAAGTGCGGCGGCGAGACGCCAATCGGCCGAGGCACAGTGAAAGCGGGTGGGTTCGTCTGTGCGGTCAGTGGCAAGCGCCGCGGGAAGGGATCGAGCCGCGAGCAGTCTCCCTACGCCGAGATGTGCGCCGGGATTCAAGTGGTGATCGCCGAGAATATCGAACGAATCTATAAACAAAATTGTCAAAACCTCGGCGTGCTGACTTCGACCAACTTTTCGTTGATCGACAAGATCCGGGACGGCGAGCAAATTCCTCTCGAAGAGTTCACCAAGGGCGAAGACGAAATCACACGTCAGGTGATCGAATACGGCGGCCTCTTTCCCTTCAACGTCGCCCGCCTGCAAAAGAAAGTCTTTCTCCCGCCCATCAAGACGGAAACGCGCGGCCTGACGCTGGCGGAGAAGATCTTCGCCAGCCACATGCTGAACGAAAAAGGCGAGCAGGGCGTCGACTTCGTGAAGCCCGGGGACACCGGATTCGCCAAAGCCGACCTGCGCTTCAGCCATGAATACGTCACCCCGATGGCGGCGATCTTCTTCGAGCGCTACGTCGGCAAAGACGCAAAAGTCAATGATCCCTCAACTATTCTCTTCTTCCGCGATCACCTGACATTTCTGGACGAAGTCATCTCCGAGGAAAAGAAAAAGATCGGCTTGCTCGACCTGGCAACGCAACTCAAGCTCAAACAGGAAGACTTTTCCAAGCGGCAGGGAATCAAGCTTCACGGCGAACTCAAAGACCGCAAAGGCTCGGAAGGCATTTGTCACTCGATCGTGCTGGAAAGCTACGCTCTGCCGGGACAGCTCAACATCGGCTCCGACTCGCACACCCCGCACGTCGGCGCCATGGGTTGCGTTGCCTTCGGAATCGGCACTACCGACGTGTTCAATTCCTGGATCACCAAAGACGTTCGGGTCAAAGTGCCGGAGTCGGTGCGCATTGTGGTGCGCGGCGAGAAGCATCCCAACGTCACGGCCAAAGATTTCATCCTGAAGATTCTTAGCCTCGAGTACGTGCGCAGCGGCCAGGCGCTGGCCAAAGTGATGGAGTACGCGGGCGAAGCCATAGAGCGACTGAGCGTCGACGAGCGTGCCACCATGACCAACATGGCCGCCGAGATCGGCGGTTTCACCGGCATCGTGGCTCCCGACCAGAAGGTGGTTGAATTCCTGACTGAACGCCGTGGCATGAAACAGAACGAAGCTCAAGCCATGATCGAGGGCCTTTACAGCGATCCCAACGCGCAGTACGCGCACGTCATCGAACTCGATGCGGCTGACATTACGCCAATGGTTGCGACACCGGGAGATCCCGGCAACGGAAAATACATCCGCGAACTGAACACCCCAGTTCCCGTCGAAATCGCCTACGGCGGCACCTGCACCGCTGGCAAAAACGAAGACATGGACATGTACGCTGAAGTTCTGGCTGATGCACTTAGAGCAGGAAGGCGCGTCGCCGATTCGGTGCAGTTTTACATTCAGTTCGGATCGCAGGAGACGCGGGAGTATTGCGTCGAAAAGGGATACTTAGAGATTTTCGAAAACGCCGGCGCTCATGTGATCGAGCCCAGTTGTGGAGCATGCATCAATGCAGGACCGGGAGTTTCCAGCCGTCCCGATCAGGTGGTCATCAGCGCCCAGAATCGGAATTTTCCGGGTCGCAGCGGACCCGGCCAGATGTATCTGGGGAGTCCGCTGACCGTTGCGGCAAGTGCAGTGGCTGGGTACATAGTCGAGTACGAACCCAGCGAACGACCGATAGCTATTGGCCGCTAACCGGCGCTAACGATAGCGGGCGATCCAGTTCGAGAATCAATTCGGTGCCACTCGGTAACACAGCAGCGTTTCTCTTATAAAGCCAGTATCCGGTCGCGGCCCCGCCGCCAATGGCTGCGCCCACGCCGGTGCCAACTGCGCCAGCGCTCAAGCCTCCAATCAGCATACCGCCGCCGGTGCCTCCGCCTAAAATCCACAAATCCTTGCGATCGTGACCTGATCCCTTGAACCGGCCTTCGTCGTCGACTCTAGTTCCGTGCAGGTTGGTGTCGACTAGGGTCGCGCTAAGGGGAATCTTCTCGCCCGTGGCGAGGGTAAGCGTTTCAGGAACAATTCCGATGGTCGGACGACCTGCGATGCGTCGCGGTTCCTTGACCTTGCTTACGCGGCCTTGCAGAACGGTTCCGGCGGGGAACATGTTCATACCGTTGGTGGTAATCGTGTCTGTGACTAGGCCGGTGAAGACGTCTCCGCGTTTATTGCCGAACGACGAAAGAGTGGTCTGCAAACGAACGCGGATTGCTGTGCCGGCTGGAATGGTCTGCGCGACGGCGCTAATTGCTGTCAAAAGAAGTGTCGCTACCAAAAATTTCTTCATTTTTGAGCTCCCGGAAGTGCTTTCTTAACTGCGACTCTAAGCCACGCCGCTGCAAGTCACAACCTCGGAACAGCGCGAGGAACCAGCCGAGACAAGGCCTTGATTTATAATCGCAATTTCCAGGTGGACATGAGCAAGATCTACAGCGGCGCCGGCTACTTGACAGGAAGACGCCTGAATTTTGACTCGAGCGCCCGATTTCTTAACGATGTAAACCCAGACGAAAGGAAGTTCATGAGCAATATTTCGGAGATCAAGGCACGCGAGGTCATCGACTCGCGCGGCAATCCTACAGTCGAGGCTGAAGTGCTTCTAGTGGACGGGTCGGAAGGCCGCGCCATCGTTCCCAGCGGAGCGTCGACTGGAGAGCATGAAGCGGTTGAGTTACGCGATGGCGATAGCGCGCGCTACGTGGGCAAAGGCGTTCTCAAGGCTGTAGAAAACGTGAACGGCGAAATCGCCGACGCACTCGGCAATTTCGACGCCGCCGACCAGCGCGGGCTCGATGCAAAGATGATCGAACTCGACGGCACCGAGAATAAGGGACGTCTCGGAGCCAATGCGATTCTTGCGGTTTCGATGGCAGCCGCGCGGGCCGCGGCAGCGTGCTACAAGCTCCCTTTGTACCGCTATTTGGGCGGCACAGCGGCCAACACTTTGCCGACGCCCATGATGAACATCCTCAACGGCGGAGCGCACGCCGATAACAATGTCGACTTCCAGGAATTCATGGTTATGCCGGTGGGCGCCGAATCGTTCTCCGACGCGCTGCGTTGGGGCGTGGAAGTGTTCCACACATTGAAGGGTGTTCTGAAAAAGCGCGGCTATAACACCGCGGTTGGCGACGAAGGCGGTTTCGCTCCGTCGGTGAAGTCTAACGTCGAAGCTATTGAAGTCGTGCTCGAAGCCATCCAGCAAGCCGGGTACAAGCCGGGCGAAGAAATCGCTATTGCGCTCGATCCTGCGTGCAGCGAGCTTTACAAGGACGGCAAGTACATCTTCAAGAAGTCCGACAAGTCGAGCAAGAGTTCGGAAGAGATGGTGAAGTACTGGGCGAAGTGGGCGCATGATTATCCGATTGTCTCGATCGAAGACGGCCTTGCCGAGGACGATTGGGCTGGGTGGGAAATGCTCACAAAAGAGCTCGGCGAAAAAATTCAGTTGGTCGGCGACGACTTATTCGTCACGAACGTCGAACGGCTCCAGCAGGGAATCGATCGCAATGTGGCTAATTCGATTCTGATCAAGGTCAACCAGATTGGCACCGTCAGCGAAACCCTCGACTCGATCGATCTTGCACGCCGCAACGGCTACACGTCGATCATCTCCCACCGCTCCGGCGAAACCGAAGACACGTTCATCGCCGACCTCGCAGTTGCCACCGGCGCGGGACAGATCAAGACCGGCTCCGCCTCGCGAACTGACCGCATTGCGAAATACAACCAGTTGCTCCGCATCGAAGAAGCGTTGGGCGATTCCGGCCGCTTCCTCGGATTGAAAGCTTTGAACTACCACGGATAGGAAATGCCATGAAGTTTTTCTGTCTCGCTCTCGTAGTCTTGATCGGCACCTCGACCGGGCTGGCGCAACAACCTGCAAAAGATGCGCCCAGCCCGGAAGATGTGCTGAACCTGTTCAACGCCATGCACGTTCGCGAACAAACCATTGCAGTGATGCACAAGTCAGAAGAGCAAATCAAAACCATCACTCGCGATCTGGTCGAGCGAAGAATTCCCAACATCACGCCGATGCAACTTGGGGAACTCGACGCCATGATCGGCGACCTCTACGAAAATTATCCGGTCGACCAGATTCTCAACGACATGGTGCCGGTTTATCAGAAACATCTCACCAGTTCGGATATTGACAGCATATTGGGCTTCTATACTTCGCCTGTTGGACAAAAGCTGACCCGCGAAATGCCCGCCATGACCGAAGAAGCGATGCAGATTGCATCCTCGCGCATCCAGGATGACAACGAAGCCATCATGCGGCGACTGGAAGAGCGCATTCAGAAGATGTCGACAGAACAGAAACAAAGCGCCAGCCCGAACAGTGTTCCGAAATCCAACCCGAAATAATATTTCGATAAAAAGCTGAAAGCCAGGAGCTAGCAGCGAGAAGCTGCCTTTATGACTCGTCCGAAACCACTTGTTCTCATCATCCTCGACGGCTGGGGATACCGAGCTGAAACCAATGCCAACGCCATCGCGCTGGCGCGCAAGCCGGTTTACGATCGCCTGCTGCGCGAGTATCCCAACACGCTGATTCACACAAGCGGCCCGTTTGTCGGCCTTCCCGACGGACAAATGGGTAACAGTGAAGTTGGACACCTCAATATTGGCGCAGGCCGCGTGGTCCACATGGACAGTACGCGCATCGAGTTAATGATTCAGAACCGGGAACTGTTCTCGAATCCCGCGTTGGTTGCGGCGATGAAAAATGCCCGCAGCGGCGATCGCCAACTGCATCTCTTTGGACTGCTCTCGGATGGCGGCGTGCATTCTTACCAGACGCATCTCTACGCCCTGCTGCGCATGGCTAAGGAAAACGGAGTCGAGCACGTTTTCGTCCACGCCTTCATGGATGGCCGCGATACCATGCCCACCAACGGCGCGCGCTACGTGGAAGAGCTGCAGCAGAAGATACGCGAGTACAACGTTGGGAAAGTGGCCTCCGTCAGTGGACGCTATTACGCTATGGACCGCGATCGCCGCTGGGAGCGCATGTCGAAGGCCTTTAACGCGATGGTCTACGGCGAGGCCGAAGGCGGCAAATACGTCGATCCCGTGCAGGGCATTAAAGACTCGTACAACAAGGGTGTCACCGACGAATTCATCGTGCCTTTTGTGTGTGTGGACAATCGCGGCGAAGCGATTGGCACGATTCGCGATGATGATTCGTGCATCTGCATTAATTTCCGCGCCGATCGTGTGCGCCAGGTGACTCGCGCACTCGCCCGTAATAGTGGCCTAAATGAGCAAGCCGGCCGTGACCTCCAAGGTTCCGACGACCTCGATGCCACTATCCCACGCGACAGAACCCCTAAGAATCTGACCTACGTTTGCATGACGCAGTACGACAAGAAATTCACGCTACCCGTCGTGATCCCCCCGGAGTCGATGCAAAACATTCTGGCTAACGTCATGGGGCAGGCGCAGATGCGCAACCTGCGTATCGCCGAGAGCGAGAAGTACGCGCACGTGACCTATTTCTTTAACGGCGGCGTCGAGCAGCCATTTCCCGGTGAAGATCGCGAAATGGTGCAATCGCCGAAAGTCGCCACCTACGATCTGAAGCCGGAGATGAGCGCCGCTGGAATTGCCGATATTGTCGTCAAAGCCGCGGAAGACGGCACCTTTGACGTCATTATCGTCAACTTCGCCAACGCCGATATGGTCGGCCACTCCGGCAAAATCGAGCCAACGGTGAAAGCCGTAGAAACTGTGGATGCCTGCCTGGGGCGCATCGAGCTAGCCGTCCGTGCGCGAGGCGGAGCTATGCTGATCACTGCCGACCACGGCAACGCCGAGATGATGATTGATCCCGTCAGCGGCGGCCCGCACACCGCGCACACCACCAATCCGGTCCCGTTCATCGTGGTTTCAGCAGACGGCAAAACTTTCACGCTGAAGCCGAATGGCTCGTTGCGCGACATCTCTCCTACGGTTCTTGGCATGTTGGGGCTACCCGAACCGAAAGACATGACGGGCCAGGACCTGCGACTGCCGGTGAAGAGATAGCGTGGAAGAGGTTTACTGGATCACTGAACCAAGCGCAGGCCGGTTGGCAATCATGGCCTGTCCTTGGGGCGCCGAAGGCATCCGCAACCTTCGCGCGGAAGCGGTCGATATCGTTGTGTCCCTCCTCCCGGTACGCGAGGCGGCTCTTCTCGATCTTCTGCAAGAAAGCGACTTGTGCAGAAAGAATGGAATCGGGTTTCTGTCATTTCCCATAGAAGACCGGACCGTCCCTGATTCAAGAGACGCCACCGCTGCATTTGTCGAGAGCCTTGCGGCAGAGCTTGACGCAGGTAGGTCGATCGCTATCCATTGCCGTGCGGGGATCGGCCGTTCCGCACTGATTGCGGCCTGCGTACTGGTAAGAAGCGGCATGTCGAGCGATGAGGCATTCGAAAGCATCCGCCTCGCCCGTGGATGCGAGGTGCCCGACAAGCCCGCGCAGAGAATCTGGGTCACCGAATTTGAGGAAATGGTGCGAGCCAAACGATGAAGTTGCTGATCGCTCTTCGACATGGCTTTGAGTTGTGGCGTGCCCCGGAGTGGTTTCCCGTTCGCCTGAAAAAAGATTTCCCCGACATCGATGTAATCAATCCGCTGTTTTCTGAAGGCGTCGACGTACACCTCCGCGATGCGGAGATCGTCATAAGCTGGTCATTGCGGCAGCAGCAATTGCAATCGGCGCGGAACCTGCGCTGGATTCACTCGCCCTCTGCGGCGGTCAATCAGTTGCTGTTTCCAGAGTTGATCGATAGCGACATCGTGCTCACCAACGGAAGCAGCGTAAACGGACCCGTGGTCGCCGAGCATGTGATCGCGCTGGTTTTGGCGCTGGCCAAGAATCTCCCACAGGCAATGCGTTTTCAGGCGCGTCACGAGTGGGGACAGGAAGAGATTTGGAACAGTTTCCCTCGTCCTCGAGAAATCGCGGGCGCGACCTTAGGATTAGTAGGCTTGGGGAGCATAGGGAGCCATACGGCCAAACACGCGACAGCTTTGGGTATGCGCGTAATCGGCGTGCGCGAAAATCCGGAGAAGCCGAAGCCGGAGGGTATCGCGGAAGTTTTCCCAGCGTCCCAAGTTAACGCGTTCCTCGCGCAGTCCGATTACGTCGCTCTAACTGTTCCCGTAACACCGGCAACTACGGGCCTGATGAACGCCGCTCGTTTCGCACAAATGAAACCGAACGCGTGCCTGATCAACGTAGGCCGTGGATCGTTGGTCGATGAGACCGCGCTGCTGAATGCCCTCAAGGAAAGAAGAATCGGAGGCGCGGCCCTGGACGTATTCGAGCAGGAGCCGCTCCCCAAGGAATCACCTCTTTGGGATTTGGATAACCTGCTGATCACGCCGCATACGGCCGGCCTCACAGAGAAACTGTGGGACCGGCAGTACGAGTTGATTTCTGAGAATCTACGGCGCCACCTCGAGCACCGGCCCTTGATCGCTGTCGTCGACAAAGTGAAAGGCTACTAAACCGCTCGCGGCAACGGCCTGTCGGTTTTTTGATAATCCGCCGACGCCTCGCCTGTGGATGCAACATCGGTCGCGCTGGTGCGGACCAGAATATCTTTAGCCTTCTTGGTCCACTCTGAGTCGTCGCAGTGTACGGACAGCAGAATGCCTCCGCCCTTCACTCGTCCTTCATAGCGCTTTGCTTCGTACTCGGGAATACCCATACCGACGAGCGCCCCGGTGATTCCGCCAATGGCCCCGCCCACTCCAACGCCAGTAAGCGCGGCGCCGATTGGGCCCGCCGCCAATAATGGGCCGATACCCGGAATGATCAGCGCGCCAATACCTGCCAGCCAACCGAGTGTGCCGCCGATGACTGCTCCGGTGGTTGCTCCAGTTGCTGTTCCTTCCGGAGCCTTGGTATGTTTTTCTACGGCAAAATCTTTTGTGCCCTTGTTCTCCGGGAAGAGGACGGAAACATCGGTGTTGCGAAAACCCTCCGCTTTGAGCGCATCGAGTGCGTATTCCACATCGGCCTGGGTCTCATAAATTCCGAATGCTGCGGTATTTTTGCCTGCCATGATGACCTCCTTAAGAATCAGTTCGCTTGCTAGGATGGTTTTTCTCCATGACAGGCTGCCACTCGCGGAAATATAACGTCGCGTAGGAATGGCTTACAGCAAACACCCGACAAAATAAGCTCGGTGCCCTTTGCTGTCCGACTGTATAGAGCATTCTTGAACCGATGATTCGTTTGCCGCTGCTCGCGGACAACCGTGTCCCCACTACATTTTGGGCGTGCTATGCTGATTTTCCGCAGACTTCTCGTGGTCCACGCCGACTCCAGTTCGCGGTTTAGCCTTGATGCGACGCCTCTTGCCGGAATCCTCTTTTCTGAGCCTGCCGCTGCTTTAAAGAACTTTGAGAGCCTGACCGCCAGAATCACGCCGTCACTGATGGCCAGTCTGCCGGCGTTGCTGCATGAGTGTCCGGACCCTGATTCGGCGCTCGTTCTCATGGATCGGTTGGTGGGCGACTCTCCTCAGACTCTTCGCGTGCTGGAAAAGCATCCGCCTCTGGCCCACTATGCGCTGATCGTCTTCGGCTACAGCCGATTCTTGGGGGAGACGCTTCTGCAAAATGCGGATTTGCTGCCTTCCCTGTTGAGGGAGCGCAATCTTGACCAGAGTTTTTCGCGCGAAGAATTCAACGAAAGTCTGGCGCGTTTTCGTTCGCGCTTCTTCGATGACGACGGTGCACTGGTCTTTGCCCGCTTCAAGCGCCGTGAGTACATCCGCATCATGCTGCGCGACGTGTTGAAACTCGCGCCGCTGGCGGAGACCACCGCCGAAATTTCCGCGCTGTCGGATGTCCTGATTGAGAATGCTCTGCGTGATGCGGAGAGCCAGTTGCAGCGAAAGTATCGCTCTCCGCAACATCTCGATGAACAAGGGCGAATCGTCGACACGCCCTTCTCCGTGCTTTCTCTGGGCAAACTTGGCGGCAATGAGCTCAATTACAGTTCTGACATCGACCTGATGTTTCTGTTCGGCGACGGGGAAGAGCCGCCCGACGCACAAATCACCAACCGCGAATACTTCGTCCGACTGGCACAGCTCGTTAGCGAAATGCTGTCACGACCGACCCGCGAAGGTGCGGTATTCCGCATTGACTTACGTTTGCGCCCGCAAGGCAACGAAGGCGAGTTAGCAATCAGCCTGGCTCGGGCGCAGCAGTACTACGCCACCATCGCGCATGACTGGGAGCGGCAGGCCTTGATCAAGGTGCGCCACTCGGCGGGGAACATCCCACTGGTGCGCGAATTTATACGCCGGGTACAACCGCATGTGTATACCGAAAAGGTGAACTTTGCGGCGATCAAGACGGCGTTGGTGGCTCGCGAAAAGATGCACGCCAATAAGTACTCGAAACGCAGCCTGGAGCCGGTGCACGAAAGCATCGACGTAAAAATCGATAGCGGCGGCATTCGCGATATCGAATTTCTGGTTCAGTGTTTGCAGCGCGTCTATGGCGGGGAAGAGCCTTGGCTGCGATCCGGCGGCACGCTGTTTTCGTTACAGAAGTTGCATGACAAGCGGCACATCAGCGGGAAGGAGTTCCACGATCTCAACAGCGCCTACGAGTTCCTCCGCCACCTGGAACATCGGCTGCAACTCAGACAAGGTCAGCAGACCCACCGACTGCCTTCCACTGAAATTGATTTGGGAATACTTCAGCGTTGCATGGAAGGCCACGCGGGAGTCGAGCGTCTCGGCGACCTGGTCGATCTAGTTCGCGCACGCATGTCGGCGGTGGCGGAAATTTACCAGCGTGTCATTTATCAGCAGCAGAATCGCCGGCAAAGCGAAGCCATCGATGCCGAGTTCCAGCTGCGAACCACTCCGGAAGTTACACCGACCGATCAGTCCAATCAGCAAATCCTCGAACGCCTTGCGACCGATGCTCCGGAAATATACGAAACCGCGCGTCTGCACGAACTCAGCCAATATTCGCGCAAGAATTTCTTCCGCTTCCTGAGTTCGGCTTTTACCAGTTCCGAGCGGTACGGTGAAGTCCTGCGCAATCCTGAAGCGATGGGTCGCGCTTTGGCACTATTCGAAAACAGCGAGTATCTCACTGACATCCTGGTGCGGCACCCGGAAGAAATCGCAACCCTCGCCGAAGGAGACGCTGCTCCATCGCGGATGGGAACTGGCTTCTTCGCGGAAAGCCCACTGACCGCCCGGCGCAACACAGGCGATCCGATCTTCGGATACGTTGCTTCGTCGTCGTCCACCTACAACGAAAAATTGTCGCTATTACGGCGGCATTACCGGCACCGCGTGTTCTCCTCGGGAGCCCGCGATCTGTACGAACTCCGCAGCATCTACGAGTCGTTGCCATCCACCACGGCGATTGCCGAAGACGCCATCGCCGCCGCCTATGCGATCGCTGGCGCTCCCCCGGGACTTGCGGTCATGGCGCTCGGCCGCCTGGGTAGCGGCGAGTTCGATGTGCTCTCAGATGCCGATGTTTTTTTCGTGTGCGCAGAAGATCAGGACATGCTCGCTCTCACCAAATCCGCCGAGCAGTTGATGCATGTGCTCGCCGCCTACACTCGCGACGGCATGGTTTTCCCGGTCGATGCGCGTTTGCGTCCGCGTGGATCGGAAGGGGAACTTCTGGTGACGGCAAAACAATTGGCTTTCTACTTCGAGCACGAAGCGCAGCCTTGGGAAGCGTTGATGTACACAAAAATGCGTCCGCTGGCGGGTTCTCCCGAGCTGGCTACCCGCGCTGGTCAACAGACGAAGATCATCTTCGAAAGAATGGCGGCAGATCAAGGATTCGTGAAAGCGGTGCACGAGATGCGGGAAAAGCTGGAAGCCTCTGAGCCCGGCGAGCCCAGTTTCAAAACCGCTCCAGGCTCCATCTACGACATAGATTTTATTTCGGGATACTTGCTGATCAAGCATGGTATTCCCGCCAAGGGTGGAACGCTACGAGACCGGCTGTGGCGGTGTGCATCTGCCGGGTTCCTCGAAAAATCGGACGCCGCCGAACTGGACCACGCCGCCGAACTATTTCGCACCGTCGAACACATCGTGCGTTTGGCTATTGGTCGTGCCCACAAGTGGCTGCCTGCGACCGAACACGCGCAGCAAGTCACTGAGCGTTTGGCGTCACTAATTTTACGCAGGCAATTTCCCGACGGCCTCGAAGCCGAACTGCTGGAAACCAGCTCGCGGGTGCGAGCAGTTTATGAACGCGTCCTGGCCTAAGCAGTGACCGGGATGCGCTGGTTGCTGCGGCGCACCAGCCAGAGAACAATCGAGACCACCAGAGCGATCAGTCCACCTAGAAACGCCAGCGGCAGAAACACAATCAAAAACAGCCACATGCCCCCATCGAGCGCCGTGACATCGCCCTTCACCGTGGCCTGCGAGTCGCGCTGGATCGAGCCCACCACAGCGGTGACGTCCTGATCGGCACTGGTGTTTGCCCCTAGCCGTACGCTCCCCAGCACGGCCGTGGTGTCACCGTGCACGTGAGCGCCGTTCTCCAGAATGACGTTGCCGTCGATCGCGGTTACGTCTCCCGCCACCTCGCCGGATACATAAATCGAGCAGTTCAGGCAGGTGACATCGTTGGCTTTATCCAATGCGTCGATGCGCATGTCATGGTTGCTCTGAAAGCGGTCGTGGTTCTCGGCGAAGCCGAACGAAACGGTCAGTACCAGACCGGACAAAATCGCTAGTTTGCAGGCATGAGCGAGCATAAACACACCTCAACGAAGTAATTTCCATAGGATATTACGCTTTCCCTCGGAGAAAGTTCCGTCGAATTGACGAATTTACGGATGCATCGACTTCAGGGAGTAGTTCCGGGCCACGCCGAACCCGGTCACACCGATGTGTCCAATCGACATCCAGCGCTCGAGT
>DATBAT010000106.1:0-4025 GCA_036271375.1 Terriglobales bacterium | reverse complement strand
CAGTTCTTGCGGACCAACAGCCATCGCAATAGCACCGAGAAAATCTTGTGGGAATCGACGAAGCTGCCGTCTTCGGCGACAGCGCCCAGCCGGTCAGCATCGCCGTCGGTGGCAAACCCGGCATGGCATTGCTCTTTCACTACGACTTCTTGCAGCTTGGCGACGTGCGGTTCGATGGGCTCGGGATTAATCCCCGGGAACAACGGATTCAAGTCCTGACGGATAGCCACATGCTGAATACCGCGATCGCTGAAAATCTTCGAGAGAATGCCACGGCCCGAGCCGTGCATGGAATCGATGGCCACTTTGAAGTTCGCTTTGGCAATCAAATCCAGGTCAGCGAAGCCGCAGATGGCCTCGATGTAAGCCTGCTTCAGATCGACTTCTTCGATCTCAGCTTTTTGGCCACAAGGCATTGCGCCGCCCGCGTTCAGCTCCTGCTCCACGATCTTCATGATCACAGGCGTCGCGGAGCCGCCAAATTTGCCTTTGAACTTAACCCCATTCCAGTTCCACGGATTGTGGCTTGAAGTTACGACCACGCCGCCGGCGGCGCCGTTCTGCTTGACCGCCAGGGAAATCGCCGGCGTCGGTGTAGCATCATTCGCCAGCTTTACAGGAATGCCCACTTCAGCCAGGACTTCGGCGGCAATTCGAGCCGCATCCTTCGACGCAAAGCGTGTGTCATAGCCGACGATCACGCCACTCTTGCTGTTCTCATGTTTCAGTACGTACGAGGCAATCGCTCCCACCACGCGGCGCACGTTGTCGTAGGTGAAGTTGTCGGCGATTACCGCGCGCCAACCGTCGGTGCCAAACTTTATGGATTGTTGCAAGTCAGCCATTTTATGTAAGCCGATGCAGCTTCTTGTCGTCGAGGTGCTTTACCACTTTGCCCACGTCCTGCGCCAGTTCGAGCGTGGTGATCAGCAGTGCATCTTCGGTTTCAACGACTACTAGATTTTTCACGCCCACCACTGCGATGAATTTATCCAGCGAGTGAACGTAGTTGCCCGAGGCGTTAAGGGTGAAGACGTCCTTGCCGAGAAGCAGGTTGCCGTCTTTGCCCAAACCCTTAGATACTTTGTGCTCGTGCAGCGCCGTCCATGATCCCAAATCATTCCAGCCGAACGCAGCCGGCAGACAAACGATGTTGGACTTCTGCTCGCCCTTCGCCGAGCGCCGCTCCAGCACCGCATAGTCGATGCTGATGTTCTCGCACTGCGGATACAGTTTGCGAAACGTCGTGGGAAATTTTCGCGTGCCGTAATCTGCCGCGATCTTCTCCAGAGTAACGGCGGTTTTCGGCAAATGCTGGCGCAGCGCACTAACAAGTGTGCGGGCGCTCCACAGAAACATTCCGCTATTCCAGAAATAGTTGCCCGCGGTTAGAAATCCCGCCGCGCGCTCCGCGTCAGGCTTCTCGGTGAAGCGCCGAACCCGCGAACCGTCGCCATTGAAAGCCGCGCCGACTTCGATGTATCCGTATCCAGTTTCGGGCCGGGTGGGATGAATGCCCAACACCACAATGTTTTCGCCGCTCGACGCAATTTCAATCCCGCGGTTGAGGATGCTGCGGAATTTCTTCTCATTCGCGATTACATGGTCGGACGGAAACAGGCCGATCACTGCATTCGGATCGCTGCGATACAAAATAAATGCCGCCAGCCCAATCGCCGGCGCGGTGTTGCGGCCCATCGGTTCCGCGAGAACCTGCTTCTTCGTGAGCTTCGGAAGCTGCCGCACAATTTCTTTATGCGAGTCGTCGTTGGTGATGACCCAGAAGTGGTCCGCCGAGGTCAGCGGTGTCAGCCGCTTTACCGTCTGCTGGATCATCGTCAGGTTGCCGTCGAGCGCCAGCAACTGTTTTGCCCGACGCCTGCGGCTCAGCGGCCAAAAACGTGTGCCGCGCCCGCCCGCGAGAATCACCGGATAAAAATTTGTCTTCCCCAAAATAATTAAGCCTCAGAAATTACAGCCGAGTCTCCGGTTCCGGCAGTTTCTCGCCGGGCACGTACGCTCTTAAGAATTCAACCTGCCACTGCGGGACTACCTTAAACTCGTCCAGGCTGGCCGGCACCACAACAGCGTCTCCCTTGGCTAGCGTAACCGGGCCAGCTGCGCCCGCTTCCACCGATGCGCAGCCTTCCACGCAAACCAGAATCTGCGCCGACTTCTTGCCCGAACCATCTTCCGTTCGAAAAGCCCGCGGCTGTTTCAAATCATATTTGTCGACGGAAAAATATGGCGCAGTAATCAGCGAAGAGCCGTTACCTTTGACTACTTTCCCCGACGGCACCTGTTCTTTAATCGCCGCGAGCCCATCCTTCAGATGCAATTCGCGCGGACGCCCGTAGTCATACAGCCGGTAAGTCGTGTCCGACTGCTGCTGCGTCTCGATGATCACCGACCCCGGCCCCAGCGTGTGCACCGTACCGCCCGCCACGTAAATCATGTCGCCGGCATAAACGTCGATCCAGTTCAGCAAATCCTCCGCGCGGTTCTCTCGAATCGAGGTTTCAAATTGCTCCCGCGTGGTGCCGGTTTTCAGCCCGAGCCCAACCTGCGCGCCAGGCTTCGCATGCGCGACATACCAGCATTCCGTCTTGCCATTCGGCATCCCGGAGGCCTGCGCCAAAATGTCATCGGGATGCACCTGCACAGACAGCTTCTCGTAGGGAAACAGGAACTTCAGCAGCAAGGGAAACTGGTGCGCATTCACCGCTGCATCACCCACCAATTCCTTGCCGAACTTCTCGCTCAACTCGGCAAGCGGCTGTCCAATCAGGTGCCCATTCGCCACCTTGCAGGCATCGCCGGTCAACCAGGCCTCGCCGATCTTCTCTTCGCAACGCTGATTAGGATAAATCGGCGATAGATCGCGGGTGCCCCAGGGACGCGGGTCAAAATCGGGCACCATCAACAGCGGGTACAGGTCACTCATAGGGAATATGCGAACGCAAAGCGGGGACTTCGAGGCCCTGGCAGGCCTTTAGAGGCTTAACCTGACAATGGGGCTGCCTGACACTATTGTATCGTTTGCCCCACTAGCCATGTCCTTCCGGCGCGTGCAAACCGCTTCACAAGCCGGCGAGAAATTTACCCATGCGCTCCAACCCACGGTCCAGTTCCTTCATCGAGGTGGCGTAAGAAATGCGAATATGCTCGTTGGTGCCGAAACCCTCGCCCGGAACCGCCGCCACGTGCGCTTCTCGAAGCAACTTGCCTGCCAAATCCGCCGGGGAATTCACCCCGCCGCGCCCGAAAAACGCCGAAATATTCGGATAGGCATAGAAGGCTCCCTCCGGCATGGTGCAGGTCACGCCGGGGATCTTCCGTAAACCGTTCACCACATGATCGCGCAGCCCGATGTACTCGAGACGCATGTCTTCCACGCACTGTTGCGGACCGTTCAAGGCCGCGACCGCGGCCTTCTGCACAATCGAGGTCGGATTCGAAGTCGACTGGCTCTGCAACTTGAGCATGGCGTTCAACACCGGCGTCGGACAAAGCGCGTAGCCCGTCCGCCATCCCGTCATCGCATAGGTCTTCGATAGCGATCCCACAATCACCATGTGGTCGCGATATTCCTGCAGCGATCCCATCGAAAAGCGCTGGTCGGTGTAATTCAGGT
Source organism: Terriglobales bacterium (assembly GCA_036271375.1). Classification (GTDB taxonomy): domain Bacteria; phylum Acidobacteriota; class Terriglobia; order Terriglobales; family Acidobacteriaceae; genus DATBAT01. The sequence goes on along the minus strand of DATBAT010000106.1, from coordinate 391 downwards.
ACACGTAGCACTCGTCGGAGATGACCCAGATGCCGCGCTGGGCTGCCATCGCCATTACCGCCTTCTGGTCCTCGGGATCCATAACGGCGCCCGAAGGGTTCGAGGGCGAATTCAAAATGATCAGTTTCGTCCGCGGTGTAACCAGCCGTTCGACCATGTCAGCCGTGATGCGGAAACCTTCGCTCTCGTCGGTTTCGAGCAGCACACAAGTTCCGCCCGAATAGCGCACCATGTCCTTGAACGAGACCCAGTAGGGTACCGGCAAAATCACTTCGTCGCCGTGGTCGACCAGCACCTGGATCGCATTGAACAGCACATGCTTACCTCCAGTCGACGACATGGTCTCTTCGCGGCGATAATTCGATCCGAAATCGGCCGCATGCCGTTTCAC
>DATBAT010000105.1:0-2388 GCA_036271375.1 Terriglobales bacterium | reverse complement strand
CCGCATGTCGAACGTATCTTGATAAGGAGGCAGCGACGCGATCTTGTGTTCGTCCTGGCCGAGGATATGCGCGTCTTGCCCCTGGAACACAAATGCCATCCATGCGGTCGGTTGGATGCGCATGTTGAGACGAACCCGGGTGAGCGCATAACCGGTATCGTTGTCGGGTTTGAAACCGAGGCCGTCGACGCCTTCACCGCGAAGTCGGATTTCGCCGCTGAAGCGCAGCCACTTGGGCAGGTGTTCATTTAATTCGTCGGAAGGAGACTTGTCTGCGACTCTGGCCTGGACTTGGGCCGAGTCGGGGACTGCTTTAGCGGCTGGCTGGGACTGGGCAGAAATCATCGAGCCCGCCATGCCCAAAAATACCGCGATCCACACAGAACTACGAAGGTTCATGACAATCTCCTCAAATGTTTTGAACTTCAGGATTCCGGGAAAACCGTGCAGGTCAGATTGTCCGGCATTATTCCCAATGCACTAATTCGTGGCAATAGTGGTTTTCCACTAATGATGTCTTTCTTGCACTGCTTAACAAATCACCTAATCGTTTCCTACTATTGTTGGCCCAAGAGCCCACTGTTAACTTTCCCCCGTGTTATTTCTCCTTTATCAATGGGCCAATTGACCGATTCGAAGGCTCTGACGACGTGTGACGTTACCGTGCTTGGAGCGGGCCTGGCGGGGAAGGCGACGGCACTACATCTGGCAAAGGCAGGTCTGCACGTCATTTGTTTGGAGCCTGAAGAATCGGTGCGCAAGCCGTTAGGAGAATCGCTGGATTGGTCGGCGCCTGAGTTGTTGAGAGTTCTGGGTTTGCCGATGGACGATCTCATCGCGCGGCGGATCGCCACCTGGAAAAAGCACGTGACCGTGAAGATGCCAGACGGCCATGCTGCGCATTACGATCCCACTCCGTGGCTCGCAGGTCCGCCTTTTCACATTGAGTTGCGAACTTTGCATGTCGACAGGATGCGGCTCGATGCAGAGTTGCTCAGGCTGGCGCTTGATCAGGGCGTCAGTGTAATTCGAGACAAAGTTATTCGCGTGGATGTAGAGGGGCGGAAAGTTTCGGCGGTCCACACGGCGGGCGGCGGACAGTTTTCTTCGCCTTGGTTTGTCGATGCCTCGGGATTTTCCGCATGCATTCTGGCGCGCAAATTCGATCTTGGGAGCGTTGAATTCGGTCCCGCGAAAGTGGCGATCTGGACTTACTTCCCCGCACCCGAGACGGTCGAAGGGACGACGTTATATATGCATTCCGCGCCGTCAGAGTATCTGGATTGGATCTGGGAAATTCCCATCAGCCAGGAGATGGTCAGCGTGGGATACACGACTACCGGCGAATCCGTGAAAGCCAAGCGCAAGCAGGGACTTTCAGTTGACCAGATATTCCACGAAGAATTGGAGCGATTTCCGCACTTGAAAGAACTAGCAACAGCGGGAACCAGCGAGCCCACCAACGTTACTTCCTTCCGCTGCCGCGCCTACACTAGCGCCGCCGGACTTAACTGGATGATCACCGGCGAAGCTGCCGCCATGGTGGATCCCATGACCTCCAACGGAGTTACGGCGGCGCTGCGGCATGCTGCGGAGGCGTCGCGATTGATTCTCAAACATCGCAAACGCGGCAGGCTGCCCTGGCTTGCGAGAGTTTGCTACAGCAGCCGGATTTTGCAGATGGCGAAATTCTTTAACAGCGGGATTGAAAAGATCATTTATGAGACGCCGGTGCGGAATCGCATCGGTATGGGTTCAGCGGGAACGGTCTACACCAGTCCGGCATGGAGCATGAATGTTGTCTACGCCCGTCTGAGGCCGCAAGGCGTTTTCTCCACTTCGATTCTGAATGTACTGCTCGGTTTTTTTCGCGCCAGTGCGTGGCTATTTCATTTCCTTTGCAAGAGTTTTCCGCAACCAGTTGAAGCGAACTGAAAGGGCGGTCTAGTCGAAAACCGTTGCCACGGATTTTCACTGATCTTAACGGATGGAGCGTCTACTTCTTTTCCTCGGCGATCAGGCCCTTGCCTTCTTCTATCGTGAAGAACCGATCCACCGAAGGCAGCGCCATTTTTTCAACCGCGCCGTCGGGCCAATGAATTTCGGCTTTCTCAATTGCCGTGGCCGAGCCGATTCCGAAATGGACTCGCGGATCGTTCGAGGAGGCAAAGCTTCCTCCGCTGAGCACGTCGCCACGTTGACGGACGCCGCCCGCGGTCACATAGACGGTTGCTCCAACGCCATCGCGCGGACCTTTCGAGCCGCCGACCAACTTCAATCCGACCCAGCGGTTCTTGTCGTCGCTGACGTTTCGCAGGAGCGCAGGTGGACCTTCCAGTTGATTGATGACGACGTCCATCTTTCCATCATTGAAGAGATCGCCGAACG
>DATBAT010000104.1:0-62061 GCA_036271375.1 Terriglobales bacterium | reverse complement strand
ACACGACGATGGCTGCAATCGCTCCCCAGGCGTAGCCGTGGTGGGTCATGAGTGCGCCCTGCTGCCCACAGGCTCTGGCGTTGCCTCTTCAGGCAGTGTGGTAAGCGCGGGCCCGCGGGTCACGAATCCCACGCCTCCGGCGATCAGGAGGATGCCCAGCCAGCGCGCCATGCTGATCTGCTCGTGAAGAGCGAACTTGGCGATCAGGGCCAGGAGGACGTATCCCAAGGAAGTGGCTGGCAGCACATAGGTGAGGTCCGCCCACGAAAGGCTGACCATGTAAGCGCTGAAGAAGCCAAGGAGAAACACGATCCCCAGAGCGACCCAAGGATCCAGAATGACTAAGAAAATGTGCGGAAGATTGTGCAGCGAAATGGGGCCGACTTCTTTCATTCCGTGGGAGAGCAGCGTGTCTCCCACGGCGCCGAAGATGGTGACTCCGGCCAGCACCAAATATTTTCGGAAGGTCACACCGAAACTTTCTTAAGCTTTCGCTGGCTGAACCGTTGTGGTTGAGTCCTGGCTGTCACGGCGGTCCTTGACCCACTTGGTGCGCGATGCCCGCAGCTTCAGGAAGCTCCTGGCATCTTTGTAGAGTCGTTTGCGCTCGACATTGTTGAACGCGGCTTTTTTGAGAATGCGGAAAATAGCTCTCGGACGGAAATAATATTCGTCGTAGAAGCGATGGACCGATTCCATGATCTCTTCGGCAGGCAGATCTGGGTACTGGATATGCGCCAACTGATGGCCACCTTCATCGACCATCTTGTTATCGCCGACCATGAATCCGTTGCTGACTGCGTAGTCGTAGAGTTCAGTGCCGGGATAAGCGTGCGCGACTGAAACTTGAATGGTTTCGACGTCCAGCTCTTTGGCGAAGTCGATTGTCTTGCGTATGGTCTCGCGACTTTCGCCCGGCAACCCCAGGATGAAATCGCCGTGAATGACCAGGCCCAGTTTGTGGCAGTCTTTGGTGAACTGGCGCGCACGTTCGATGGTCGCGCCCTTCTTGATGTTCTTAAGAATCTGCTGGTCACCTGATTCGTAGCCCACAATCAGCAGGCGGCAGCCTGCTTCCTTCATGGCTTTCAGGGTTTCGTAGTCGGTGGTGACGCGTGAGGTGCAAGACCAGGTCAGGTTCAGCGGCTTGATCTTGGCGCAAAGCTCGATGGTGCGCGCCTTCTGAATGTTGAAAGTATCGTCATCGAAGAAAAACTCTCTGACCCAGGGCCAGTTCGCTTTCGCTTTCGCCATTTCGGCGGCGACGTCATCGGTGGAGCGTTTGCGCCAGGGATGTCCACTCAGAGTTTGGGGCCACAGACAGAAGGTGCATTGCGCCGGGCAGCCACGAGTGGTGTAGAGCGAGACGAACGGATACAGCAAGAACGGCACGGTGTAACGCTTGATGTCGAGGTCGCGCTTGTACACGTCGGTGACGTGGGGGAACGAGTCCAGATCCTGTGCGTCGGCACGATCGGCGGTGTGCACAATCTGTCCGTCTTTGAGGAACGAGACGCCGGTAATTTGGTCGAGCGGCTTGCCGTTCGCGAATTCCACGACCGAGTGGTCAAATTCCTTGCGGCAGACGAAATCGATGGCTGGGCAGTCGCGCAGCGACTTCTCGGGCAACGTGGTCACGTGCGGGCCAACAAAGGCGATCTTGATGCCGGGGTTGACCTCTTTGATCTTTTGGACAATCTGCATGTCCCCGGGCCAGCCCGGAGTGCTGGTGAACAACACCAGAAACTCGTAGTCCCGCGCGATGTTGATGGTCTCTTCCGAGGAGACGTGGTGCGAAGGGGCGTCCAACAAGCGCGAGCCTTCGAGCATTCCTGCGGGATAGGCGAGCCAGACCGGGTACCAATAGGACTCGATTTCACGCGTGGCCGGCCAACGGGATGCGGCTCCACCATCGAAGTTTTCAAATGACGGCGGGTTCAACAGCAAGGTCTTTAAAGGCATAGGGAGTGAGTACTTATTTTAACATTTTGACGACCCTCCGGGGTGTACACGAAGGGTGCCTGCTGACTAAGATGCGGGCTGTAAGCCGCTGGGTTCCAATTAGTTACTGGCGGCGAGCCAACTGGTTAAGTCCCCAGTGGCGCGCAAAAGGGTGATTTGGGCACGCTCGAGCTGGAATTTTGCATCTTGAAGCGCGCTAAAGCGTTCATTCGATTGGGTTCGCGCGTCGTCCACGTCGTGGATGGTGGCATTGCTTGATTCCGCTTTAATTTCTAGCGCCTCGACGCCCGAACTGGCCACTTGGTATTCCAGTTCGGCGACCTGGGCAGCGGCGGACAGCTGCTGAACTGAGCGTTGCAATCTCAGCGTTTCTTCGGAGACCTGGTTCTTGGCAGCTTTCGCGTCGTTGCGCGCGAGTATCGCCTGGGCGTCGGCTGCCTTCGCGTGGGCGAATTGCGTCGGGCTTAGGAACGGGAACCGGATGGAGACACCCACTGTAGCGTTGTTCCGCTCGAACCGGTTGTAAAACTCGTCGTAGTTATTGAAGCGCGAGAGCAGTGCGTATTGCGCAGCGAAGTCGACGGACGGGAGCAGTGCCCGGTGTTCGCCTTTAGCGCGGAGTTCCTGGGCTGCTGCTCTGGTATTTGCAGCGTCGATCGCCGGGTTTGACTGGACCGCCCTCGCAACCAGATCATCTTCTTGCTTGACGTCGGGTAGGCTCGGAATCGACTCTGCCACGGTTTCGATATCTGCGGCGGCGAGTCCAGTGAGCTGCGCGAGTTTGGCGCGGAGGATGTCGATCGATCCGCGGGCTTCGATGGTCCTCAGATACGCGCGCGCGGTGGAAAGCCGCGCCTGATTGCGCGCGGATTCGCTGTCGATTCCTTCTTGAATACGCTGGTTAACCAACTGCTCCATTTTGCTGGCGTCGGAGTAGGCATCCTTCAGGTGCGCGGCGAGCGACTCCCATTTGTTGAGTTCGGCGTAGGTAAGCACCGTGTCCTGAATGACCTGGTTGCGCTGGTCTTTGCCCTGGAGCGCTGAGGCCTGCCATTCCGTCTTGGCCGCACGGACGAATTCTCGGAGAGCTGGGTTATACAGCGCCGACTGTGAATTCACGTTGAACAACGACGGTGCCGCACCCTCAAGGCTCAAGGGGAAGCCGTAGGACGCGCCGAGTCCCGCTCCAGCGACGACCTGCGGGATGTATTGATTGCGGGCCTCATGGTACGAGGCAAGGGCACGTTGCTCGTCGGCGGCAGCGGAGGAGGCAGTGGTGCTGTGAGAAAGGGCGAGTTCCACAGCGCGTTTCAGCGGGAGCGGTTCGGCGGCGGCGGTGAAAGAGAGCAGGAGCAACAGGAGAGGTTTCATGAAGTCACCTTTGGGGGATTGTAAACGTAGGGCGGGCGCCCACGCCCGCCAGGCGGTTGGCAAGGACGGTGCAATCTCTTTCGATCAAACACACATGTTGGGAGTATGGCGACGGGTCGGTGCCTTGCCGTACGCCGGGCGGGCGAGGGCGAGGGCGCCCGCTCCACACAACCACACTAGCGATTGAGCTTTTGCAGAGCTTCCTGCGCGGGGGAATATCCGTGAGCCAACGCCAACGCGGCAGAATATTCAGATGCTGCTCCCTGCTTGTCTCCCTGCTTCTCCAACACGCTGCCCAACAGATAATGCGCTTTGAATGCCGGGGCCTCTTCTACTTTCGACTTCGACGCGATGTAGCGACGCAGAAGCTGCGCGGCGTTGGGAAGATTCCTTCCGGTACGAAACAGAACCTCGCCAGCTTCCATGATGGTCTCCGGCTTGCCTTGGGTCGCCGCCGCGGCGTGGTTGATGGCGTCCTCCATCTCGGGGAAGCGGCTGTTGTGGCGATAGAACAACGCCAGGTTGAACCACGCGTCCGACGCGCCTTTGCTGGCTTCGATGGCGGCGCGATATTGCTTCTCGGCCTCGGTCGGGTCCTTTGCTTTTTCCGCGAGGCGCCCGCGCACCCAGGCAGCTTTAGCGGGCGATAATTTATCCAGTTCGCGTGCCTGAGCCTCGGCTTTGTCGCGTCCGCCGCCAACTATTCCAGGGGCTTCGAGATAAAACTCGGCCAGATCGCTGTGGGCGGCCACGCTGGAGGGATCCAGGCGCACGGCGGTTTCGAAATGATCACGTAGCTTCCCCGCCAGGCTGGCGGCGGAAAAGAAATTCGCGTTGTCGGCTTTTTCGCCGTAGATGCGTCCCAGCCAAAGATGGTAAAGGCTATTGTTGGGCTCGATCGACGTCGCCTTCTCACAAGCTCGAATGCCGCGGTCCCAATCCTGCAAAGTGAAATAGGAACGGCAAAGCAGGTTGTAGGCCTGAGCGTCGTTGGGAGAACTCTTTACCTGGCGCTCAAGGCTGGTGATGGCCTCGTCGACGCGTCCTTCTTGCAGCAGTTGATCGGAGGAAGCGGCGTACGCTGCCGACAGCAATAAAGCCGAAATTAAGACACTTCTGAAGTAAGACATTTTTAATGAACTACCTTGACGGGCAGCCCTTCTTTTAAGGGCTTGGAATTGGTCGCGGTCAGCGCGACGGTCGCATGCTCGGAGATGCCGTTGGCGACTTCCACCTTGGTAAGGTTCGAGAGCTGGGTCTGGATGTCGCGCCGTTCAAGCTCGTTGTTCTTGTTGATCTGGTACACGAAGATCTTATCGTCATCCTGGCGGATCGCTTCACGCGGGACGGTTAGTACGTTGTTGTGCTCAGAGGTCACGATGCTGACACCGACGTTCACGTTCGGCAGCAGCTTCTGGTCGCTGTTCTCGACGGTGCTGGTGACTTCACCTACGTTGCGGGTGCCGTGAAGTTTAATTTCCGACGGAATGGCACCCAGCGTGCCGTGCCAGACCCTCCCAGGGACGGCGTCCCATGTGAGTTCGATTTTTTGTCCGGGCGCAAGACGGCCCAGATCAGGTTCATCGACGAATGCCCGCACCAGAACCTTTGAGATGTCGGCTTCCTGCAAGACGGGGTCGCCGGGATTTACGTAGGCTCCCTGTTTTACGGGCACGGAATACACAACGCCGTTGAATGGCGCGCGAATATTGAGTTTGCTCAATACGTCGACGGCTGCTGCGTAGGCGGCATCCGCCTGCTGCTTCTGCGCCTGCACGGTCGAGACTTCCGGCGCGGAGTAGCGTCCTTGTTGTTTCTGCTGGACCAGATTCAGTTCGGCATTAGCGGCGTTGAGGCGATCCTGGCCGGCTTTCACTTCTCCGGGAGAGGCCGCGCCTTTCTGCTGGAGCCGCTGCAGGGCGTCGAGATTGCGCTGCGCAGCGTCGCGTTCCGCCTGCGTTTTGGTCAATTCCGATTGCAGCGTGAGCACCGCTTCGCGGTTTCCGCCATTCTGTATGGCGCTGAGGTCCGCCTGCGCGGCACGCACCTGGGCCAGAGCCTTAGCCACATCGCTGCGGGCAGGCGCGTCGTCGAGCTCAAGCAGGAGTTGTCCTTGCTTAACCGAGTCGCCTTCATGCACCCAAACTCTTTTCACCGTGGTGCCGACGGGAGCGTGGGCCTGGAAGTCCTGCACTGGCTCAACTTTTCCATTGGTTGAGATCACGCTGCGAATGTCGCTGCGCTCTACCGACGCGACGCGCACTGGAATGCTGTTATCGCGCGACATCGACGAAGCCAGCACGACGACTGCAACTGCGAGGCAGACCATCCACACCGCGACGCGGTGACGCGCGTAGAACCCGTGATTGGTGTTTTCCGCCATGCGATAGCAGATTACTTTAACATCTTGAGCCGTTTCATTAGATGCAGAGGCCATCCATAAATACGCAATTCCTTCGTGCCTGGATGTACAACCCTGCCCTGTTTAGAATGTACGTATGCCAAAGACCCCTCGCTACACTACCGATCACGCCGAGGCCGGGCTGGACAACAAATTTCCCGAAATCGAGACCTGGCCCAATCAGTTTCCGGGATACGAGATTGTTGTGGACGATCCTGAATTTACTTCGGTGTGTCCGAAGACCGGCCTGCCCGATTTCGGAGTGCTGACCATTCGCTATTGCCCGAATAAACACTGCCTTGAATTGAAGTCGCTAAAAGAATACTTGCAGAGCTACCGCAACTTAGGAATTTTTCAGGAGAACATCGTCAACCGGGTGTTGGAAGACGTAGTGCGCTGGGCGAAGCCCGTATGGGCGGAGGTTAAGGGGGACTTCCGGCCGCGGGGCGGGATTTCTACGGTGGTGGTGGCAAGGTGGCCGCGGCCGAAGAAACGGAAGTAGATCGATAGCGTTTGATAGGACTGTGGTGCATTAGTGCCCATGTTATATTCCGCCTCGGTGGCTCCTCAGAAACTCTATCCTCGGACGGCGCTCGCGCTTCTGACCGCGCTCAACCTGCTCAACTACATTGACCGCTCGGTGTTGTTCGCGGTGCAACCCCTTATCCAAAAGGAGTTCCATCGCAGCGACGCTGACTTCGGATTGTTGAGCAGCGCATTTTTTCTGTTCTACATGGTTGCCGCGCCGGTGATGGGGCCGCTGGCGAATCGCTATTCGCGTAAGTGGATCATCGCCACCGGCGCCATAATCTGGAGCGTGGCCACGCTGCTCACGGCGTTCACCCACACCTTTCAGACTTTGCTGATCCGGCACACAATTGTTGGTATTGGTGAGGCCAGTTTCGTGACGATCGGGCCGGTGGTGGTTTCCGATTTGTTTCCAGAAGAAAAACGGGGACGGGTCCTGGGTGTCTTCTATCTTGCTATTCCCGTGGGCACGGCGCTCGGCTACATCATTGGCGGTTATCTGGGCCCGCACTACGGATGGCGAACTCCATTTTATATTTCAGCGATTCCCGGAGTGGTGCTGGCACTGCTGCTCCTATTACTTCCGGAGCCGGATCGCGGACGATTCGACTCTATTGTAGTGACACCGGAACGCGCCACTCTGATCGGACTGATGCGTAACCCCGCATTCTGGACGGCGACGCTGGGCATGGCCGCGATGACATTTTCACTCGGCGGCCTGCAGGTGTGGATGCCGACGTTTCTGTCGCGGGCTCGTGGTTACTCGCTGGAATCGGCCAACAAGATTTTTGGCGTGATCATCGCGTTCGATGGATTGGTCGCCTCGCTAGCAGGCGGATGGCTAGGGGACAAACTTCTTCAGCGTTGGAAGGGTTCGTACTATCTTGTGTCCGCGGCAAGCATGGCGTTGGGGGTTCCAGTGATGATGGTCGCTCTATTCAACCACGGGCCGCTGATGGTACCGGCCATCCTGGTGGCAGGATTTCTGTTGTTATTCAACACTGCGCCTTTGAACGCAGCGCTTCTTAACTCGGTGGACGCACGCATTCGAGCAACATCGATTGCGGTCAATATTCTAGTCATCCACCTATTGGGGGATGCGCTTTCGCCTTGGCTGATTGGGTTCATCTCTGACCGCAAATCGCTCGAAAGCGGATTTGTTAGCGCGGTCATTGCCATGGTGATTTCGTCTGCCATACTGTTTTACGGTATGCGTTTCGCTCCCGTGATTCGTCAGTCGTCGCCGCCGAAGGCCTCGGCGGCATGAACGTTTTTTATTGGATTACTGGCAGCATCCTTGCTTTCGCTTGGTTCTCCCGGATTGTGGACGCCACCCTCGGCATGCCTTCGCTGGCGGAAATCACCCGCCCCGAATGGGATCTCGCGCCCTCTGGAAATCCACGAGTCTGCATTATTGTTCCCGCCCTAAACGAAGAAGACGACATCGAAGAAGCTCTCCTTAGTCTGCTAAACCTCGACTACCAAAATTACGAGGTGATCGCGGTGAACGATCGCTCGACCGACCGCACCGGCGAAATCATGGATCGCGTGGCCGCCCTTCCCGCCGCGCATGGGCGATTGAAAGTCATTCACATCGAAAATTTGCCCCAAGGATGGCTGGGCAAGCCGCACGCCATGTGGAGCGCCGCGCAGCAGGCCACCGGGGAGTGGTTGCTGTTCACCGACGCTGACGTGATATTCAAATCCGATTCGGTCCGCCGCGCACTCGCTTACGCTCAGAAAGAAGAAGCCGATCACGTCGTGCTGTTTCCCAGCATGGTCATGAAGAGTCCCGGCGAGAAAATGATGATCGCCTTTTTCCAGACTCTGTTTGTGTTTGGACATCGCCCGTGGAAAGTTGCCGATCCGAAGACCCGTGACCACATCGGCGTAGGCGCCTTCAATATGGTGCGCCGCAAAGTCTACGACGCCGTTGGCACTTACCAGGCGTTGCGCATGGAAGTGCTGGACGACATGAAACTTGGCAAAGTCGTCAAGAACGACGGCTTCAGGCAGCGCAATGTTTTTGGCCAGAATTTGATCTCAATACGCTGGGCCAAAGGGACATTCGGGGTAGTGCGAAATCTCTCGAAGAATTTCTTCGCGGTTTTGTCGTTTCAGTGGCCACGGGCTGTGGCGTCGGCGTTTGGCGCGGTCTTCCTCAATCTGCTGCCGTTTCTCGGAATATGCCTCGCGCACGGATGGGCACGGCTTCCCTTCGCGGTTGCATTGCTATCGATGTTCGCGATTTATGTAGGCATGTCGTGGAAGTCGTCAATTGCGCCTTACTATTTTTTGCTACATCCGGTGAGTACGCTGCTATTTGTTTACACGATTCTGCTGTCAATGACGTTGGCACTGAGCAACGGCGGAATTACATGGCGGGGAACTTTTTATCCGCTGGATGAGTTGAGAAGGGGAAGGGTTTAGTAAATCAGCGTTCAGCACTTAGCAGCCAGCATTTAGTCATTGGAGCGCGAGGGGCTTGGCGCAGCAGCCGTTTCAACGACCGAATGCTGAATGCTGGTTTATCCGGCTTTGCGCCGCTTCATCAGTTCTTCTTCCTGCTTGAGCACGTCGAGGTTAAGGCGCTCCTCGCTTAGAGAAGTGACGACGTCGTCGGCCACATTCGGCGAGAGCGCAGAAATGTGCTCGATGGCAAATTGGCGGGCCTCCTCTTCTTTGCCTTCGCTGACCAGTTTGAGGAATTCGCGGTCGGTGCTGTTGATGGGATCGTCCACCACGGCCCTTCAGGGCGCGAGTAGTCTAGCGCGGGTTGGGCCGGGAGGCCATAGCCAAGAAGAGCCACGGGAATCCGGTAATCGTTTCTGAGTTTGCAGTAGCAAATTCCCGTGCCGATTGTTAGCATTCCGGGCCATGCTCAAACTCATGTGCGTCACAATGGCCCTGGTCACGTTGGCGGCTTCCGCCGATTTGCCCAGCAAGAAATACATCAACCTTCCTTCCATCAAGATCATGGTGGCCGCGGCCGAAGCCAAAGCCAAAGAAATGAATGTCGACGTAACCATCTGCATCGTCGACGAGAGCGGAAATCTACTGTTCTTCCAAAAGGGAGACTCGGCGTCGCTCAACACGATTGATTTTGCGCAGCGCAAGGCGCGCCACGCAGCGGCCTATGGAAGTCCATCGAAGAACGGACAGGACGCGATGAAGGATGGGAAAAACGAAGTATTGGCGTTCCCCAACTTCTTTCCCAACCAGGGCGGATTGCCGATTCAAGTGGACGGCAAAACTCTCGGCGGAATCGCTTGCAGCGGCGCCAAGTCAGAGATCGATGAGGCGATTTCGCAGGCCGCGCTGGATGCTCTGTTCAAAAAGTAATGTGGGGCAGGCACGCTTGCCCGCCAGTGGACGGCAAGGAGCTCGCTGATTGCCCGACCGCGCTTAAAACACCCTTGCCGATGCCCCGGCGGACAAGAGTGTCCGCCCTACATCGGCTAGTGCTGCATGCCCAGGTAGTTACCGTAGCCGACGATCACGGTTGAGCCGACCAGTAGCAGCAACGCCAGCGTCAGCAGCCCACCGGCGCGGGTTCCCGCACCCTTCCATTCTTTTAGGCCGATACCCCACAAGCTGCTGAAGATGATGATGCTGGCCATGTGCAGAGTCCAACTGGAAAATTTGTACTGGCCCATCTGGGTTTCACCCATGCTGTAGAAGAAGAATTGGAAGTACCAGGTGACGCCGGCCAGTGCGCAGAGCAAATAGTTTCGCAGCATGGGAACCCGCTTCTCAGCCTTCGACGGCAACACAGCAATTCCGTGGGGAGCATGCTCGGCCATCTCGCGGCCGGGAGCATCGACGGCAGTCTCGATCGAGGTTCCACCTTCCCCAACGTGGCTGGGCTTCGAGGTGAAGTACTGTCCGCCGGTCTTGTTGCGCAAATTCAGCCATACACACCAAATAAAGTTGGTGGTGAAGCCACCGATCAGGACCACAATCAGGACAGGCAGTCCCTGCCAGAGAACCGGCGTTCCGTGTTGTATGGTGATGGCTTTAATCGGATCGCCCGCCGCCAGGCCGTAGGCGAAACAGGCGCTCATGACGCCAGAGAGGATGGCAACGCCAGTTCCCTTCTTCAAGTTAAATTCTTTAATGACCTTCTGCTTTTCTTCGGTGGTCATGTTGTGTTCCTTGGCGATGCCGGCGAGGCCGGCAACGGCGATTCCAAGGAGGCAGACAAAAATCCCTAGCAAAATGATTCGGCCCGATGTGGTTCCAGCTACCTGGCTCATGAAGATGCCGCTGAAGATCGGCGGCATAAGTGTTCCAAAGGCGGCGCACAGGCCGAGCACCATCGCCATCCCCAGCGATAATCCGAGATAGCGCATGGTGAGCCCAAAGGTAAGTCCGCCGACGCCCCACAGCAGTCCGAAGAAGATCGCCCAGAACATGCTGCTGGCAGGGGCTTCATGCAAGACGGCGAATAGATCTTTGGTGAGAAATCCGGCAAGCACCCACGGGGCGATAATCCAGCTGAAGAAACCGCCGGCCAGCCACAAGGTTTCCCAGGCCCAGCCTTTTACGCCTCGATAAGGCACGTAGAAACTGCCGGAGGCGAGGCCGCCCAGCCAGTGATATAAAACGCCGATTGCCGGATTTGGTGTCATGAATTCTCCAGAACTATGCTTTCGACTGCGCGTCGCTTGCTTTACTCGACGTGGTCAGGATGCTCGCCAGGGCAAGCACGAGGATGCCGTCGTGTTTTGCGGTCTTCACTATCTGCCACTCAATTTCCGGCGGTCGTAACATCCTCGGCGCAAAGAACGCGCCTTCGGACGACAGGTCTTTCTTTAGCTGTCAGCAAACCTGCGCGCATTCCATGCCCAATAGTGCCCCCAGCTTTTTGAGCTTCTCCGCAATGTGCCCCACACCAACCGCGCAATGGTGTGCGGGGCCGTGCGCATTCCAGTCGTTCATAAAGCGGCGCGCGCCAATCGAAAAGCGATAACGGCTGTTGGTATTGCCGATTTCCAGAATTGGTCCATCTACCGACTCCGCTTGAGCGACGAGCAATTTCAATTTGCCGTCCACCGTCTGCACAACCGACAGCAGCGTCACCGGGCCGTGCTTCACCGACATCTCTACCGAGAGCCCGCGGCCGACTTTGCCGTGGTAAACACCTAACGGCCGGACCTTGGTCTTCCCCTCCGCGATGGCGATGTGACCGGGACCGTCGTGGCCCATCAGCACAATATCGTCGTTGAAGTCGACACCATAGTACTCGGTGAATGAGCCGCCGACGCCGAAGCTGTCCATGATCTTCATCGCCTGGACATTCTTGATTTCGTATTCCCCGGCAACCGGCACGCCGCCCGCGGTCAGCAGGCTGGTTCCCAGGATGATGGAACTGATTGCGTCTTCGTTCTCGACGTTTCCCGTGCCCTTATAGTAGTAGGCGATCGAGCCCAAATCGTGATTCTCCACCAGGCGATCAAGCGCAACGGCGGTGCGAGCCGCTCGCTTCAGTTCCTCATCCGAACAGTCCGACTGCACATCGAACAGTTCTTTGAATCGTGCGATCTTCGACGAGATTTGGGGATCGGTAACATCCCGCCGCAATGTCGCCAGTTCGTCGACCTCGAGCATCTCGACGTGGCCGCCGAAATAGGAGCACTGTTGCGTGAGATCGGAATAAATATCCAGCATTCCGCCGTAGTAGTGGCCCATCACGCCGAGGCGGTTGTGCTCCATGAGGTTGGCGACGCGTGCGGCCTCCACCCAATCGTCGATTTCGTTCCACGCCACCGGGTCATCTTCCAACGTACCTGATACCTGAAAAAATGGGATACGGCAGCGGTTGAAAACATTCGCGATCTCGGGCACCGGGCATGCCTGGCAGAAGGCCAGCCATTCGCCGGTCATGCGCGTGCGGTCGCCCATGCGGTTGAAGGACGAATAGTCAATCGCCGCGGCCGGAGTCAGGTTCAGAATGATGACCGGGACCTTCGCGCGGCGCACCACGGGCAACACCGTCGACGAAAGCGCGTAGGTGCTGACGTATAGAAAGATGAGGTCAACATCGGCGCGGCGGAATTCGTGGCCGGCTTCCATCGCCTTCACGGGATTGTCGATCAACCCCAGATTGACGACTTGCACGCCGGGCCGTCCCAATTTTTCCGCGACACGATTGGTGTATCCCTTAAGCCGCTCTTCGAGGCCGGGAAATTGCGCCCAATAGGCGTCGAGGCCGATGCCGAAGAGTCCAATTTTCAGCTCAGGAGTGGACCGGGAATGAGTCATGACAAGGTGGTAAGCCTACACGAGGAACGGCAGTGAACTGTAGCCGCCGCCCACGGCCATTGTCAATAGCGAGTTTATTTTCCTATTGAATCCAATCGATTTGGCTGGCACAATGCTTCGGGTCTTTCCAGGAGAACAAAATTGAAAACTGCCAACATTTTGCGCACCGCCGCGCTCGTAATGCTGAGCCTTACCGCGATTCCACGCGGCCGGGCCGAAGATAAGCCGGTCAACCTTAAGATCAATTGGGACAAAGTCGTCACCACTTCCAAGACCACGCCGACCCTGCAAGTGGTGGTCAACCCGCCGCTGCGACGCGGCACAACGGTGCATGACGGGGCATACAAATCGCTCAAAGATCTGGGACTCGACTATGTACGTTATGTGCCGTGGCTGCCTTATCCCAAGCTCGCTGTGGCTGAGTTGGAGCCGCCGGCGAATGGCAAGACTTCGTGGGACTTCTCTCTGATCGATCCCATGACCATCGACTTCCTGGAAGCGCAAAAAGGCCACTCGGTGGTGCTGAATTTCAGCACTATTCCGCAGTGGATGTGGAAGTCGGAGAAGTGGGATTACCCCACCGACCCGAATCAAGTGGTGTGGGACTACGAAAAAGGCACGGAGCCGCGCGATCCAACGTTTAAGCAGCCTGCAGACTACTATGCACGGCTACTCTCCTGGTACACCAACGGCGGCTTTACCGACGAGTTAGGCAAGCGGCATGATTCGGGGCACCACTATCCGGTGCAGTACTGGGAGGTGCTGAACGAGATTGATTTCGAGCATAACTTTTCGCCGGAGATGTACACGAAGTACTACGACGCGGTTGTGACCGAGATGCACAAGGTCTCTCCCGAGACGAAGTTTGTGGGTCTCTCGATGGCCATGCCGTCGCTCAATCCGAACCATTTCGAATATTTCCTCAATCACGCAAATCATGCTGCCGGCGTGCCTTTGGACTACATTTCCTATCACTTCTATGCCGTTCCCACGGTCGACCAGACGCCCGAGGTACAGGCGTTCACTTTCTTCGCGCAGGCAGACGGTTTTCTGAATTCGGTGCGTTATATCGAGACGATACGCAAGCGTCTTTCGCCAGAAACCAAGACCATGGTCAACGAGATTGGGGCAATTTCCGCGGAGGACCTGACGCAGGGTGAGCCGGGGCACGTGTTCAAGCCCATTCCGAACTCTTACTGGAGTCTCACTGGGGCAATGTATTCCTACCTCTTTGGCGAGTTCACCAAGATGGGAATCGATGTGGCCGGAGAGTCGCAACTGGTGGGTTATCCGACGCAGTTCCCTTCCGTGTCTGAAGTGGATTGGAATGATGGATCGCCGAATCCGCGGCTGCGGGTGTTGCAGTTACTGCATGACAACTTTGGGCCAGGCGACAAGGTGGTGGACGTTGACCAAACTATTTTCAGCGCCAACCCATTCGTGTATTCGCTACCGGTGATTACAAAAGATGGCAAGAAGCGGATTTTACTGGTAAATAAACGCAATCGACCGTTTCAAGTGACGATTCCGGGGATCAGCGGGGGGCAGCAAGCGTTCGTCGACCAAATCTCGGGCTTCGGGCCGGTGGGATCGGCGAAGGTCGCGAGCGACACGATTACGCTGAATGGGTTTTCGGTGAGTGCGGTGACGCTACCGTAGCTTGGTTCGTGTAGAGACGTAGCTCGGCTACGTCTCTACATCGTCCCTGGTGCCCAAGAGACGTTGCAGAGCAACGTCTCTACACGGGCTTTTATTGCGGATCGATCTCCTGCCTGGTAACTTCCGACGGCGCGAGTGTTTTATCGAGAGCTACTTGTTCGCTGGGTTTGTCGTGAAGTCGCTTGAATTCGGCTTCCGCCTTCTGGCTCTCCGCAGTGTGGCCAAGGGTCCTCTCCACTCTCGCCAACCTGTACCATGCCACCGGATTGTCGCGATTTAGAGAAATGGCTTGTTGAACGTGCGGAAGCGCAAGCGCTGACTGGTTTAGCGACATCAACACCGATGCCAGCCCCAGATGGGCCTCCTCGAAGTCAGGATGCGACTTGAGGGCAAGCTCAAAGGCAGCCCTGGCTTCGTCCAGTTGGCCGGAAGTGCGGTAGATGTCTCCAAGTTCATAGGCCGCGTTAGCGTTGTTGGAATCGAGATCCAGCTCTTTCTGGAATTCTTGGGACGCCTCTTTACGGTCTGCCGGCGAGGCCGTGTCCAACGAACGGGCGAGCAACGTCCGGCCCAGCCGATAATGAATACCCGTTCGCCGGGGATCAAGCGCGAGTACCCGCTGATATTCGTCGATCGCCTTGACGTAGGCTGCCTGACTTTCGTGAGCTTCTGCCGCAGCCTGATGCCGCCAGACGGAATTAGGCGCTACCGTAGCCAACTTCTGTATCGACAAGAACGCAAAGTTTCCAAAGATCTTCCCGTTGTTATAGAGAATTTCCGGATCACTCGGATAGAGCCGGTCGAGTTCCAGCGCGACCTCCACAGCCTTACTGTCCTGATGCAGGCCGGTGTAGGCCCTCTCCAGTTGCAGGCCACACATCCGCTTGATCGCGATATCGGTGGAGCGATGGAACCCCTTTTCCAGGCTAGGCAGGGCCTCCTTATACTGGCCGAGTTCAGACAGCGACATGGCCAGCAGCGTATCCAGCTTAGGCAAGGCAGGCTTGAGTTTCAGTGCATGTCGCAGCGCCGGCACAGCTTGCTCGAACTTCTTTTCCTGAAAGTAGACGAGTCCAAGATTGGCATAGATTTCCGGAACGTCAGGCTCCAGGTCCCGCAGCTTCTCGAATGCGCGTTCGGCGTCGGCGTAGCGTGCCTCCGCCAATGCCTGTTGCCCCTCTCGCGAATAGCGCTCGATGTCCGCGTCGCTCTGACCGTAAGCGCCTGAAGCGAAGAGCCAAACAGCGAGTACGAGTATCCCTGGTATTGACCTGCGAAAATCCAACATGCCGCGAGTGTACCTTACCCCAGATCGATCAGGCCGTCACTGCAAACGAGGCTGACAATGGCGACGCCCATGTACTGCGCACTTACTTCAGAACAAAAAAACTCTGCCAAACCCAAGGGCATGGCAGAGTGAAAAAGTTGAGGATTGAGGCAACTCAGAAGATCAATTTTCCGCTGAGTTGAAGTACGCGCGCTGATCCCGCCTGGGTAATCTGACCGAAGTCGGAGGCACCCAGGGAACGGGAGATGGCTGTATTGCCGCCAGAACCTGCGACAACCAGACCTCCCACGTCGCCCGAGTATTGATGATGGTTGAAGGTGTTAAAGGTATCGACGTGTAATCCGAACCTAACCCTCTCAGTAAAGGCGAAGCTCTTTCCGAAGCCCATGTCCCAGTTATTTATACCGGGCTGGCGGAGGAAATTCCGAGCGGTATCTCCGAACACGCCAAGCAGCGGCTGTGTAAAGCAAGCTGGATTAAGGCGTTGGAATTGGCCAGTGCTTCCGCCATGGATGTCGCAGCCGGCCACGATGCTGGCTCGCTGAGGAACAGCCTGAAGGACGCCACCAAGATCGTTCGCATAGACACTGATCGGGAATCCGGTCTGGAAGGTGGTGATGCCTGTCATCTCCCAGCCTCCGACTAGCATGTTGAGCGCCCGGCTGGATCCTCCGAGCAGTTTCTTTCCCCGGCCGATCGGCAACTGGTAGACGTAGCTGGCCACGAACCGATGGTCAACGTTGAAGTCCGAAGGACCGTAGTCCAGTTCAGGATGATGATTGTCGGAAGTGCCTTGGAAGCCTTCGCCCGTGGCGCCGACACCGGCCGCCGCCGACTTATCGTCCATGCTCTTCGCCCAAGTGAAGACACCAGTGACAGCCAAATCGCCGGTACGATGCTCGAACTTAACGTTCATCGCGTTGTACTTGGCATAACCGTGCCAGTCGCTGTCGATGTAGAAGTTAGTGAAGTTCGGATATGGCCGGCGGTCTGACACCTTGCAAGGAGATTTGTCCAGGTTGATGTAGCCGTTTGCATCTTGCGCCTGGCAAAACGCCAGACTGGCGTCAGGGATCGGATTGGGTTGCGCGATGTTACGCCGATCAAGAAGGTGCAGCGAGTGAGTCCCGATATAGTTCACTTCTAAAGTCGTATTACGGGCGAGCTCACGCTCGATCGATAGGTTGTACGACTGGACGTAAGGGTTGATGGGATTCTCCGATTCGATTACCGCCAGGAACGACAGCGTGGACGCGGGGAATGGAGACAAGGTGTCGTAGGGTGTGAACTGGTTGTTGGTGAATTTGTTCAGGGTAGGGTCGGTTCCCGGGGCCAGACTGTTACGAATACTGTAAGGATAGATATCGCCCGAATCGTCGATTTCGCGCCCTTCGGCGGAGTCATAGAAAATTCCGTAACCGCCGCGCACCACGGTCTTGTCGGTCAGCCGGTAGGCGAAACCAAACCTAGGAGCGAAAGGTTTCTTTGACCCTTCGTGCGGTACCGAGCCGCAATATCGCAGGATCGGGCCGCTCGTATCGTCTCCGCCCGGAGCCACGCCGTTAGTGGAAAGTGTTTTGTCAGCGTAGCAAAGGCCGCCTCTCGGATTGGTCGTATCGAGCCAGAAGAAATGGTTTTGTGCTTCGTAAGCTGCGGCACGGTAGTCCCAGCGCAGGCCGAGGTTCAAGGTCAGCTTCTGCGTGACCTTCCAATCATCCTGGAAGTATGGCGCGTAATAATTGAAGACGTGGGTCTGTGGGTTACCTGCCGTGTCGGTCGGACTCAAGGGGCCGGGGACGAATCCGCCCGCGCTTGAATAGTAGCCGAGCATCATATCGGCGACGGCATTGCCGGTACCGCATAGCGGCGCTGGCGTCCCACCGTTGACCGACACCGGCGCATTCGGACAGCTCGATACGCCGGTCTTAGGGTTAATAGCACTATTGTTCTGGACTAGAGACGAACTGAAACCCCAGTCGCCGTAGAAATCGTCATCCAGGTTACGAGTCAGTTTTACGCGACGAATGTCGAAACCCATTCCAAGAGTGTGCTTGCCGTGAATGGAGGTAAACGAATCGGCAAATTCCCACGCTGGTTGTTCCGATCCGCTATAGGAATTGCCTGACCCACCGACACCGCCTGAGCCGGTCAATCCCACACTTGGCCAAGTCTGCTGAAGCGGCGAAAATTTGGTGAAGACGCCGGTTAATCCCAGCGCTTGCACCTGGTCATTGGGGATTTCGCTACCGCCCTGTGGAGCGTTGGCCGACAAGTAGCTGAAGCGGAAGTTGTTTACATTCTTAGAACCAAGGTTGATGGTGTGGGAAGCCGCATAATTTCTTTGATCCTGAAAGTAAAACTCGGTGCCGTGGACGAGATCGTTGGAATTATATGGCCCGCTGTTCTGGTAGTGAGACCTGGTGTAGCGGAAAAATACCGAGCCCAACTTTCCGAGGCTCTGGTCACCGCGATAAGTCTGTTGGTTGGTTTTCAGCGGGAAACCATAATTCTTGATGAAATTGACGACACCCTCCGGCTGGTTGGGAATTGTCGGAGTCGGCCAGAAATTATTGGCCACCGCAACCAATCCGATCCGGCTGGTAAAGCGGTCAGCGGGAACGATGTTCCCGGGGAAGGGTTGCCCAGTCATCGGGTCGACCGGCATGCAGTTGTAGCCGAGACCGAGTAGGGTCGTACAATCTGATGTTCCATATGCAGGCAGGGCCCCACCCGGCAAACCACCCACTCCTGCAGGGTAGGTCTCTCCGGAAAAATCGCCCTGAAGTACTGCGGGGTTGGGGAACGTATAGTTCACGCGCGCGCCATTGATGATGCGCCATCCCTCGTAGTTGGCCATAAAGAATGTCTTGTTGCGGCCGTCATAGACTTTTGGGATGTACACCGGACCCGTAACCACGAACCCAAACTGGTTTTGGCGCAGCTCTGGAAGAGCGGTCGGAGTTCCAGCATTTACGTCGGTAAATGTGGGGAACGGCTTGGCGTCAAAAGCGTCGTTGCGGTTAAATTCGAACAAGGTTCCGTGGAGTTGGTTGGTACCACCCTTGCTGACGATATTGATCTGGCTGGCACTATATCCATACTCTGCCGAGTAGGTGCCGCTCTCCACCTTGAACTCCTGGATCGCGTCCTGAGAGAGAATTACCGCCGGTGTAACCAGGGCGGTATCGGTGTTGATCAAGCCATCGAGCGTGTAGTTGTTTCCCTCGGGCCGACCTCCATTGATGCTGATGGCATTGCCCTGGCCTTGGCGCATGGTGCCCTGCTCGCCGCCAACGGTCACGGCTCCGGCACCGATCAGAAGCAATTGCAAGAAGTTTCGTCCGTTCAGCGGCAGCGATTCCACCTGTTTCTGACTCACCAGTTGGGAGAGAGCGGAAGTATCCGTGTCAAGGCTCACGGCGGTGGCGTTCACTTCAACGGTAGTCGAAACTGCGCCTGCTTTTAGAGCAACGTTGACACGCGCCTTTTGGTCGACGCTAAGCGCGATGTCATTGGTAACGGACTTTTGAAAACCTGGAGCTTCCACCGCGACGCTATAGCTGCCCGGATTCAAAGATGGGACCGTGAAGTCGCCTGAGGTTCCTGTCGTGGTGTGAGCGACCTGACCCGTGTTTAGGTTGGTGACGTTGACCACGGCATTTGCGACCACAGCGCCGGAGTTGTCGGTGACGGTTCCCAGAATGGAAGAATTACCGCCGGCCTGGCCGAACATAAGACTGGCCGCGACGATGACAAATAGACAGGTGTAGAAGCTGCGGAATCTCAAGGTGGCTCCCCCTCGCGTTTCTGGTTGACTGATGTGACTGTTGAAACTCATCCGGTGATCTCCTGCGGGTGCTCAATCGGACCTGTGCACGTTTTCACAACGTGCTTTACAAACCCTTACAAATGTCCGTCGCGCACTTTAGTGATGGTCGATAAACGTTGTCAAGAAAAAAGTGAATTCATTTCCGTATTGGAATACAGTTGGTGAATCGTTCTTCTATTGAACAACAGCCAACAGCTACCCGGCACAAACGTCTTATGCGGAAATGCAGGCTTTCACGCTATATTGATGGGCGTAGTCCGCTGGCATTGAAAGAGGCAAGACCAATTGACCCGCTCGACCCCGAACCGCCTTTATCTGATCCCGGTGCTTTCCAAGGCACTCGATATCCTGGAACTGCTACAGAACGAGCGGGGATCGCTTACGCTGGAGGCCATCTACCAGCGCACTAATATTTCGAAGACTACCGTCTATCGCATTCTGAAGACGCTGGTACATCGCGGCTATCTTGCGCAGTCGCAGGATGGTCTTTACCGCTTGGTGGCGCGTCCCAAGAAAGCGCGTTTTGGGTTTGCCAGCCAGTCGGCGGAGATGCCATTTTCGGAAGCGGTCACGGAAAGTCTGCGCGCCGCATCGTCGGCAGCCGGTGTCGACTTGATGGTGCTCGACAACCGCTACGACGCCGCGACTGCGTTGAAGAATGCCGACGAGTTTGTGAAGAGCCGTCCTGATCTGGTCATCGAATTCCAGGTTGAACAGCAGGTTGCGCCGGTCATCGCCGATAAGATCGAAAGTGCAGGAATACCGATGATTGCTGTGGATATCCCCCATCCACATGCTACTTTTTTTGGCGTTGACAACTATCGGGTGGGATTTGAAGCTGGCGCTTTTCTGGCGCAATACGCGAAACAGGCATGGGGTGGGAAGGTCCGCTGGAGTCTTGGACTCGATCTGGAAGAAGCTGGCCCCCTGGTTCGCAGCCGGATCACTGGCGCCTTCGAAGGCATTCGCGCCGAGCTTCCGGATTCGCCGGATGCCTCATTTGTCCGGGTCGATGGACGCGGCATGCGCGACAAGAGCTATCGCCTGGTTTCTGACTTTCTAAAGCGCCATCCCAAAGACCGCGGCATCCTGATCGCGGCAGCCACCGACACCAGCGCGTTGGGCGCGGTGCAGGCAGTGCGTGAACTGAAGCGCGAAAAGCATGCGGCTATTGTCGGCCAGGATTGCATTGCAGAAGTTCTCGAAGAGATGAAGCAACCGGACAGTCCGTTGATCGGATCGGTGTCACATGAGGCTTCGAGTTACGGGCCGAAGCTGATTTTGTTGGGTCTTGCGATTCTAGGCGGACAGCGGGTGGCCCCTTATAACTATGTCGAGCACAAGCTTGTAACCGCCGAGAGTGTGCGGGAAGGCGCTTAGTCCTCTTTCGTACAAACCGAAGGCTTAATTCTCTATTAGAAATAGTTGCCCTATTGCATCGTTGGAGTATTATATCTGGTGCTCTCGGACTCCCTCGTCAGCAAAATCGGTTAACCAAGGCACTTCGGACTCCTCGATTCTCATGAAGTTAAAAACAAGTTTGCGCTATTTAGAAGACCGCTGGGACGAGCGCGTAGCGCGCGATCTCGACGAACCTGAACTCCTGCGCTACCGCTCGAACCTGTTGGGTTCCGATCTTCGCATCACCAATTTTGGCGGCGGAAATACCAGTTCCAAAATTTTCCAAACTGATCCGCTGGATGGAACCGAGAAGGAGGTTCTGTGGATCAAAGGCAGCGGCGGCGACCTGGGAAGCATTCAGCGCTCAGGATTTGCCGCGCTCTATCTTGGCAAATTACTTGAGACCGAACGCGCCTATCGCGGCGTGCAGCATGAAGACGAAATGGTTGACCTTTATCCACTGTGCGCGTTTGGCAAGAGCACGGTGGCTGCATCGATCGATACTTCGCTGCATGGATTTCTTCCTTTCAAGCACGTCGATCACCTTCACCCGGATTGGGGTATTGCGCTGGCCGCGTCGGCCAACGGTTTGCAGCGCATGGAAGAGTTCAACCGCCAGTTTGAGCATCATTTGATCTGGCTGCCGTGGCAGCGTCCGGGATTTGAATTGGGCATGATGCTGCGGCGCGCAGTGCGTGAGAATCCGAATTGCGACGGAATTGTGCTCGGCGGCCACGGTCTATTTACCTGGGGCGACACGCAGCGCGAGTGTTACGAAAACACGATCACCATCATCGACCAGCTCGGACAATTCGTTCTCGGATATGTCGAAAAGCGCGGGGATAGCCTGTTTGGCGGGAAACGATACGATGCGCTCGACAATCGCAAGGACGTTGCGCTGGATATTTTTCCGCTGATTCGCGGACGTGTTTCGACGGCGAAAAAAATGATCGGGACCTTCACCGATCTGCCGGAAGTTCAGCGGTTCGTGAATTCCGCAGACGCGGAGAAGCTGGCGCATTTGGGAACGAGTTGCCCTGATCACTTCATTCGCACAAAGGTTAGGCCGCTGTTTGTTCCGTGGAAGCCGACGTCTGACGTAAAAGGCCTGCACGAGCACATCGATGCCGCGCTGGCGAACTATCGGAAAGAGTACGCGGAGTACTACAACGCGTTCACGCTACCGGATTCGCCGGCGATGCGTGATGCCAGCCCGACCATTGTTCTGGTTCCGGGCGTGGGCATGTTCAGCTTTGGCAAGAGCAAAACGGAATCGCGGCTGGCTGGCGAGTTTTACGTGAACGCGATTCACGTGATGGAAGGCGCTGCTTCTCTTGACGACGGTAAACTTCCCGCGGAATTGCCCCATGCCGGGCCAGCAGCGCCCACCAGCGCGTTCAAAGTGCATACCAATTATGTAGCGCTGCCGTTGTCGGAAGCTTTTCGCATCGAGTACTGGGCCCTGGAAGAAGCTAAGATTCGGCGTCAGCCTCCCGAGAAAGAATTGAGCCGGCAGGTTGTGTTGGTGGTTGGTGGGGGCAGCGGCATTGGACGTGAGTGCGCGTTGTTGGCTTCGCAACTCGGAGCGCATGTCATGGTCGCCGACCGCGACTTTGCCGCCGCGCAAAGAGTCGCAGAGGAATGTAAGCCGATTGCCGGCAAAGAAAGCGCAGTATCTGCGGCCGTCGACATCCGTAAGCGCGATGCAATTCGTCAGGCGATGCGTGACCTGGTTGGCGCCTACGGAGGAATCGACGTCCTGATCAACACCGCGGCACTCTTCCCTTCCTCCCCCGATGGCTCCGTTAGCGACGAAATGTGGGGCGTAACGCTTGACCTGAATGTCACCGCAAATTACCTACTCGCCGACGAGGCCGCAAAGATCTTGCGCGAGCAGAATCTCGACGCTTCGATGGTACTGACCAGTTCGGCCAATGCCGTAGTCGCCAAGCGCGGTAGCGAGGCCTACGACGTCAGCAAAGCGGCTTTGAGCCATCTAATAAGAGAGCTGGCGATTTCTCTCTCCCCCAAAGTTCGCGTGAATGGAATCAGCCCGGCCACGGTCATCAAGGGATCAACTATGTTCCCGCGAGACCGCGTGATCGCTTCGCTGAAAAAATATTCCATTCCATTTGAAGAAAGTTTCAGTGACGAACAGTTACGCACCGCTCTGGCGAATTTTTACGCCAAGCGCACGTTGACCCATCGCGCTATCGATCCCAAAGATTGCGCGGAAGCGATCCTTTTCCTCGCTGGCCCCAAGTCGCGTTGCACCACGGGACACCTGATTCCCGTTGACGGAGGACTCACCGAAGCCTTCCTGCGATGAGCGAATCTGTCCAAGATCGTAAGGCCCTGGTCGCAATCGATCTCGGCGCGGGAAGCTGCCGCGTTTCCCTTCTCCGCTGGCAGGACGAAGTTCCCGATATTTCGCTGGTCTATCGCTTCCCCAATTCGCCCATTGACGACTCTAGCGGCCTGCATTGGGACCTGCCGCACATTCTTACTAACGTAGAAAAGGGACTGCGCGATTGCGCGCAGATCGCAACCGAAGGTATTGCCTCCATCGGTGTCGACGGATGGGCCGTCGACTACGTTCGCCTTGATTCGGCTGGCAAACCGATTGGCAATCCGTTCTGCTATCGCGATCAGCGTAACGCCATTGCGCGAGCGGAAGTTCACCAGCACATCTCGGCCGATCGCCTCTACGAGCTTTCCGGCGCTCAAAGCATCCCGCTAAATACCCTCTACCAGCTCTATGCGGACAGCGCATCCGGCATCGACCAGAATCTATCCTGGGTGAATCTGCCGGAGTACTTGCTGCATTATCTCGGCGGCAAGCGCGTTTCTGAATACACGAACGCCACCCACACGGAATTGCTAGGCGTGAAAGACCAGCAATGGTGTGCTGAGATATTTTCGGCGACGGGACTCGAGATCGAAGCCGCGCCACCTCTGGTAAAGAGTGGAACCGATGTTGGAAACCTGAACGGATCTCTTGCCGAACTTGTTGCCTTTCGCGAGACGCGGCTGATCGTCCCCGCATGCCACGATACGGCATCTGCCATCGCCGGAATCCCCGCACACGGCGACGATTGGGCGTTCATCAGTTCAGGCACCTGGTCGCTGGTCGGCTGCGTCCTCGACGCGCCGCAAACTTCAGCACGGGCGCGGGCCAGCAACTTCAGCAACGAAGGCGGCGTTGGCGGCAAGACATACTTCCTCAAGAACGTGAACGGCATGTGGATGATCCAACAGTGCCTGGAACATTGGGAAGGCCACGGCGGCTCATGGAACCTTGATCATTTGCAGGAATCGTGCGGAAAGCTCCCCGATCCCGAGTACCTCTTGCAGGTTGACGAACCAGACCTATTGCAGCCGGGAAACATGGTGGGCCGAATCAACGCACAGCTTGCGAGCACAGGCAGGCCTTCGGTGTCCGGTCATCCAGATGACGCGCCAGAGGTTGCGAACTTGATCTTTCATAGCCTGGCGGCTCGTTATGCGGAAGTTCTGCAAGACCTGGAACAAACCACCGGCAAGAAATTTAAGCGATTGCTGATCGTGGGCGGTGGCAGCCGCAATCTACTCCTTAACCAGTTGACGGCCCGGGCCACCGGTCTCGAGGTGACGACTGGTCCAGCCGAATGCGCCACCATCGGCAATTTCGCAGTCCAGATGGCTTCTCTTTCCGGGGCATACAGTGACAGCTTGGGTGTGGACGCCGCAACCGTCGCGGGTTTTGCCGGTTTGCTGGCTGATAAACTGATCACGTCCGAAAGAAGGCCGAACTCATCAGTTATTGGCACCGAAAGCAGAGAATCAGAAAGGCCATCAGGATGACCGATAAGCAGCAAGCACTCATATTTCGCGCACTGGACTCATTCAACATCGAATTGCCTTCGTGGGGATTCGCCAACACCGGCACGCGGTTCGGCAAATTCGTGCAGGCCGCAGCTGCAAACACCGTCGAAGAAAAGTTCAGCGATGCTGGACAAGTGCACGCCCTTACCGGCGCTTGCCCCACCGTCGCGCTTCATGTTCAGTGGGACGTGCCAAAAGGCGTCTCGCAAGCTTCTGACATAAAGAAGCTCGCAGAAAAGTACGGCGTGCAGCCCGGCTCGATCAATCCGAATGTTTTTCAAGACCAGGAATACAAATATGGTTCGGCGGGAAATCCCGACCCCGCGATTCGCAAACGCGCGGTCGATCACATGGTGGAGTGCGTCGCGATTGCGGATGCGCTGAACTGCCGCGACATTTCACCGTGGTTCGCCGACGGGTCGAATTATCCCGGCACGCAAAACATGCGCAAGAGGATTCGATGGTTTGAAGAATCGCTAAAAGAGGTTCACTCGCACCTGACTCCGAAGCAGCGGTTGCTGGTGGAGTACAAACCCTTCGAGCCCGCGTTTTATCACACCGACCTGGCGGACTGGGGCATGGCGTTCTTGCTGGCTCGCCACGCCGGCCCACAGGCGATGGTGCTGGTTGACACCGGGCATCACTACCAGGCGCAAAACATCGAACAGATCGTCGCGTGGCTTCTGCATCACGATATGATGGGCGGCTTCCATTTCAACGACCGCCGCTACGCCGACGATGACCTGACTTTGGGTTCAATCGATCCTTATCAAATTTTTCGCATCTTCCACGAGATTCATACCTTTGAATGGGAGCAGGGTAAACGGTCCGAGATCGCCTACATGGTCGACCAGAGCCATAACCTGAAGGGCAAGATGGAAGCGATGATCCAGACGGTCTGCACCGCACAGGAGTTGTACGCGAAAGCCGCGCTGGTGGACCATGGACGCCTCGAAAAGCTGCAGGAGAGCTGTTCCCTGGTGGAAGCCGAGGAAACCTTGCGCGGATCGTTCTGGATCGATGTGCGGCCAGTGATTCAGGAGTGGCGTGCCAGCCACGGCTTACCGAAAGATCCCATGCAGGCATTCCACGAGAGCGGCTACCTGGAGCGGATTACCGCCGAGCGGCGGGAGCGCAACGTGGGATCGGTCACAACCTACGCCTAGCTATTAAGAACTCAGGTTTAGCAGATTCCTCCCTTCGGTTGGAATGACAAGGTTCATCGAGTTTCTTGTCATTTGGACCGAAGGGAGGATTTCTTTTTCCGCTACTTTCCTTGCTTGCTTTGAATGATCTGCACCGGCCCCAACAACCCTGAGGGCATCAGTTCCGCATTCGCCTTGTAGAACTTCGGTGAAGTAAAGGTGTAGGTTTTGGTGACCCCAGGTTGACGGTCGCCGATGATGCGGTTCGCCCATCCATTGATGACTTTGATCTCGAGTGAGTTTGCGCCGGCCTTGAGCACTCCGGTCGCGTCCACGCGGAAAGGCTTCTTCCAGACGATGCCCAGTGGCTTGCCGTTGATCGAAACCTCCGCGAGATTCTTAACGTCTCCGAGATCAAGCCAGACGCGGCCTCCCTTGAGCCACGCTGAATCAGCCTGAACCGTCTTAGTGTAGGTAGCAGTCCCTCCGAAATACTTCACTCCTTCGTCAGAACTCTCCGGATAAGAGATCAGCTTTTCCATCGTGATCTTCGGAGGCGCGCCGAGATCAGCTTGGAAGGCCACATCCCACGGCCCATCAACGGTGGCAACGGATTGTTCTGTCACCCTTGGCAGAGTGCGCGAGTTGGACTTCGCCTTATCGCGGAACACAACGAACACCGTTCCCCACGGCTCAAGCTTCAGAGGAACCGTAGTGCGCCCGTTTGTGATGGTGTAGGAAGCGGGCTCAATCTTTCCCGTGTCCGAGTGCCACAACTCGGCGGCTTTGCCCTGGACACGGAAGGTTGCATCGACTGCCTCATCGCGATCATTGCGGTTGTCGACGAAATAAAGATCAGCGTCCGCCGTTTTGCGATGGACAAATTGCAGAAGCGTATCGGAACTGGGTTTGGTGAATTCGAAGTCAGGAGAGACTTTGATTCCCGCGAGCACATCACCCAGGGCTTGCGTCTGAACTTTCCCCGACCCCCACAGCTCGTCAACGATGGTCTGGAACTCCTTAGTATCGTCACTAAGGCTCGGCGTGCTGATCGGCTTCGGACCGGCCACCGTCGCGCCCGCCTTCACGAGATCACGAATCTTCCGCAGAACCGGCAGCGACATGTGCTGGCTGAACGGGTCCAGCGCCAGCACGTGATACGACATTCCGCTGGGCGTCACCAGGTTTCCATCTTTCACGCTAAGCAAATGAATCAGCGCGTCGGCATTGATGTAGTCCCAGTTATAGCCAGCCGGAATTTCCGGGGCCTTATGCAGGAACAAAGCGGTGAGGTTGGAATCCTCGCCGTAGAAATAAACGATATCGGCGGCGAACTTGCCCTGCTGCAATAGGTAAGAACTGCGCGTCAGGTAGCTGACCCACGGCTTGGCTTGTTCCGCCCAGGTTTCATTGCGGTTGAACCACTGCCCGAATGGCCCAAGCGCGAGACCCGGCTTGCGATCCAACAGAGGTTGATGCACCGACGTGTGGATTACGAAGCGGTTAAGGCCGTCAGACAATTCCTGGTCCGCAGTTGGTTTCAAGGTTGCGGGAGACCAGGCATAGGCGCCGAGCGATGCAGTCAACGACTCTGCAGCCACAAGATTCTGGCCGTAGAGATGCGCCACCGACGCCGACTCGCGGACATCAGCATCGTAACCGTATTGAACTTTGTTGACTCCGGGCTTCTGCGTCCAGGTCGCCGACATCGGCACGTCGTTGCTGCGCTTCACTTGCATGCCATCGCCGATGAATGCGCGCCCTTCTTCGTGCGACTCGCCGTAGTGGCCCATGCCACGGTCATGCAGGATTTTCGTGATCAGGTCGTAGTGATTTTCCGCCAGCAGATCGGAAAGCGTAAGTCGAAAATCCCAGAGGAAACGATCGCTCGATTCTGAACTTTCCACGACTTTGCCCGCCAGCACCGGCATCCAAGGCCGCGGATCGTAGCCGCGCCGCTTAGTGAATTCCGCCACCATGTCGTCGGTCCAGTTCTGTGCGCCTGCTTCCCAGCTATCGCTGATCACGTATTGCAAACCGCGTTTGCCCATCAGATCGCCGACTGTGTTTTTGTAGTTGTCGAGATAGGTGTTCATGTACTGCGTCACATCGGCGGCGTTTAGCTTGTCGACTTCAAATCCAGTCCCCTCGGGCGACGCCGGGTGATTGGTGATTCCCAACAGCGAGTAGCCAAAGCGCAGCACCGTCCAATTTCCGGCCGGCGGAGTCCAATCCAAAGTGCCATCCGACTTCATTTTTGAGGTGAGATCGACAACATCAGACTTAGCAACTGCTTCTCCTGTTGAATACGACGGGGTCGGCGCACTGTAGGTTTCGGTGAGGGGAGTGAATGCCGCTTTTTCTTCCACGCGATTGACTCGCGCGCCAGAATGCAGCGAAATTTCCGCCAGTGCATATTCCTTCGAAGGCGGAGGCGTGAAGTCGCCGAAATCCGCGTCGAAGCTCATAGCCGGCGGCCCGGCGGGGGGCGGGGTTTTCAGGCTCAGACGGAAGAAGCGGGCCTTCGTTTCCGGAAACGAAATCGTATGCACCTGACCGCCATCGGACGGAATCGAAACCACCGTATGAAACGACTGGCCGTCATCGCTGGCTTCCAACTCCGGCGGAGGCGCCGCTCCACCCATGATATCGCCGAAGGGATTTACCGGTCCGCCAAGCGCGAAAGTCACCGAACGAATCGACTGCGGCTCAGGAAATTCGAATTGCACCCAAGCATTCTCTCCCATCGCCGCCTTGGGGAGCGCGGTAGACTTCACGTACAGCCCGTCACTGAGCAACGCCGCGTCAATCGTGCCTGAACTGGACGTCACCTTGGGGTGCAAATCCGCCATGTCACTATCGGGAGCGCGGTAGGCGATGACGGTAGTGTCCGCGTAATATTCAGCGGGCGTGGTCGGCGTCTGACCGGTCATGATGGCAATTAGATCGATAATCGGAATGTCCTGATAAGGACCGCTGATCGAAGGCGGCTTAGGCAGCGTACCGTTGAAAGGCTGTCCCCCTTTCACGCTGGTCTCGCTCCAGACGAACTTTTTCATGGCGTGCTGAGGGGTTACCCACGGACCACCGGACTCGCTCCAACCCGGCGAGCCGGCGATGGCTTCTTCAAGTCCCAGGCGATCTGCCGTCTCGGTGGCAAACTTGAATGCGTCCCTCCATTCAGGCGTCATATAGACGAGGCGTTTATCGACCAGTTTTGGAGTATTCAGCGCGGCATCGAAATTCTGGAACCCGCCGATGCCCACGCGGTGCATCCATTCCAGATCAAGCTTGATGCCTTCCTTAGTTATGTTTCCGTTCATCCAGTGCCACCACACACGCGGCTTTGCGGAATCAGGCGGCTGCTCGAAGCCCTTCTGTAAGGACGCATCTTGCGCCCAAGTGCAGACTGCCAGACTCATGGAAAGAAGTGCCGCGAGGAAAACCTTCATGGTGTATTCCGCCTTTGGGAGAATCGTTTCGCTACACAGAGGAACGTTGGTGGATTGGAAACCGCTGGAAACTTTAGAAGGGATGAAGTTGGAGTGTCAAGAGCAAACTGTAACTTATTTATCTATTGAAACTAGGGCAACCGGGGGCCTAACGAAAACAGAAACCGGAAAGGTCTCGGCGCAGGCCCTTGCCCCGGAGTTTTTAAAATTGTTTCCAGTCGGCGACTCTTACCTAAACCGGCGAATCACCAAGGTATGCCGGTCTGACCGGTAGAGGCCGAGCACGTATAGCGCGGGTCTTCCCTTGGTTGAGTAGATCACCTGGCGGAAACGCAGCAGCGGAAATCCGCGCGCGATGCCGAGAAGCTTCGCAGTGCGGGGATCAGAAGGAGTTGCATCTATCTCTTCGTCAGAATGCGCAAGCTCAACACCGTAGCGATGTTCCAGAGTTCCAAACAGTGACCCGCGTTCCAGCGGAGCATCGCCTACCCCTGCGAATTCTTTTTGCGAGAGATAGCAAGTTTCAAACGCGAAAGGCTCCTTTGATCCAGTGCGAAGCCTTTCAAGTTTTATCAGTGGAGCCCCATGCGGCAGCGACAATGCGGCAGCGATTTGCGGTTCGTCACTTACCACCTCGCAAGAAAGAATTTTCGAAGCCGACGGAAGGCTCCTGCCGGAAAGCTGCTCACTGAAACTCATCAGCTTGTTGAAATGAATTTTCGGCGGTGCGACGAAAGTCCCCGAGCCCCGCCGCCGTTCCACAATTCCCTCTTTTTCCAAACCGGCCAAAGCGTGGCGCGCGGTCATCAGGCTCACGCTATGGATCTTTGCCAACTCCCGTTCGGAACTCACTGCATCGCCTGGCTTGAGATGGCCGCCTTCGATGCGCTTGAGAATTACCCCCTGAATTCTGCGGTAAGCCGGTACCCCGTTGTGCCTGGTCTGCAACATTCGTGCTCCTGGTGGTTTGGTCTGTTTTGTTACTGACGCGCCACGAGACAAAAGGTACGCTGACCACCCTCGATAAGTTTCGGGAGTCGGCTGTGGATTTTAATATTCCTGCCGCGACTCTACAGTTTAACGGAGTCGACTCCGGCCCTCTATCGCTATATAGCGGTTACACCCAAGCTGCGCTGTTCGTCAAGCTTTCTGTGGAAAAAACGTTCTTGCTCGCTTCCTGAAGATCATCCATTGCAAAACACGTAGGAACTTTCCCGGCCACCCTTCATTCTATATTTAACCGTTTTATGAGGGGGTATTCACTTACTTTATCCAGCAGAGACGACGTATCCCGATCACGGATCCCGACGAACCTACCCTCGCTCCAAAAGATTTACGCCCGGCGCTTATATTTTTGTCTTGACGATGCCAATTCAACTGCTATATAGCATAGCGTTAATTCCCAGGGTTCCTAATCAAGGAGGATGTAATGCGAAAGTCCCTCAGGTTCGCGCTGGCCCTTCTGCTCGCAGTCGGGCTCTATGCTTCGGTTCCGTCGGCCACCGCCCAGGAAGTGACGGCCGGAATCGTAGGCACCATCGTCGATCCCAGTAATGCGCCGATTGTCGGCGCCACGGTGACCGCGACCGACACCGAACGCGGTACCACCCGAACAGCGACCGCGAATGAATCCGGCGCCTTTAACCTGACCAGGCTTCCGATTGGCAATTACAGCCTTAAGGTGAGTGCGCCCGGCTTTCAGACTGCCGTGCATCCCTCTTTCGTTCTGGTAACGAATCAGGTGGCTCGCATCGACATTCAAATGAAGGTTGGCCAGGTTTCCGAGACAGTGGAAGTTTCATCCGCTGCCCCGGTCCTCAAGACTGAAGTCACCCAGGTCGACACCGTTATTAACTCCGCGACCAACGACAATCTTCCTCTAGCCTCACGCAACTACGTCCAATTGACGTTGCTTGCGCCCGGAGCTGTCTCGACCGACCCCAGCAGCTTCAACAACGGCAACAACACTGGCGGCTATGGCGGGCGTCCGCTGATCAACGGGAACCGTGAGCAAGCCAACAACTTCCTACTCGACGGCATGGACAACAATCAGGTTTCCGACAACCTTCTGGGATACACTCCCGCCCCTGACGCGATCCAGGAATTCAACCTCATCACCAGCAACGCCAGCGCCGAGTTCGGAAACTTCGAAGGCGGCATCGTCAACGCCACCATTAAGTCCGGCACCAATAGTTTTCACGGTGATGTTTGGGAGTATTTTCGCAACGACGTTTTGAACGCCAACAGTTGGCAGAACAACCTCACCGACCTGCCAAAGGCCAAGATCCGCTGGAACATGTTCGGCGGCGCCATCGGCGGCCCCATTTTCAAGAACAAACTCTTCTTTTTCGCCGACTACCAGGGTCAGCGGTTTGGAGTTCCGAGTTCATCCACCGCCAATACCGTTTTCACTGCCGCAGAACGCAATGGTAACTTCAGCGCACTCTGCACATCCGGTTTCAACAGCGCTGGAATTTGTCAGGATGCGGGCGGAGCCCACCAGCTCTACAATCCTTGCGCATCATTCACTGCACCTTGCACCGCCTCTTCTCCGGCTGCCACTACCCGCCAGCCTTTCTCGGGCAACATCATTCCCACGGCGATGATCAGCCCTGTGGCCAGCGCTTTGTTTGCTTCAGCCCTATACCCCACCCCGATCAATGGCGACCTGTTACAGAATGCAGTGGACACGACGGGGTCGTCTCAAAACGTCGATCAGGGTGACTTGAAAATGGACTACAAGCCCTCTGACAAGGACAGCATCTACGGGCGTTTCACGCGCGCTTACCAAAACAACCCCACTACCCATAGCCAGCTACTCCTTTCCAACTCTTACGCCTCCACCCCGATCTACAACACGGTGGGCGATTGGACGCGGATGATCAGCTCCAACCTGGTCAACGATTTCCGCATGGGTTGGAGCCACGTGACTCTGAACAGCGGCAACAGTTGGGATCCGTCCGTCGGACAATTCGGAAATACACTCGGCATTGGAAACGGCAATCCAGACAACCTTGACGGGTTGCTGGCTCTCAACTTTACCAACTCACAGGTAAACAACTTCGGCACCACACAGAGCACACAGAGCTTCGACGACCACGTGTGGCAGTTCGAAGACTCGATGGTATGGACCAAGGGACGTCACAACATTAAGTTTGGTGGCCAGCTCTGGCGGCAGGACATCAAGACCTTCTATGCCGGCAACAACGGCCAGCTCGGACTGATGGACTTTGATGGCCGGTTTACCAGCAGCGCCTCCACTAGCGCGGTCGCCGCAACTGGAGACGGCGGAGCCGACTTCGTTCTCGGTCTTCCCTTTCAGGTCGGACGCGGCGTAAGCAGCGGCGCCACCTGGGAACAGACAAGCAACGTGATCGGCGCCTACGTCCAAGATACCTGGCGTCTCACCGATACCCTAACCTTAAACCTCGGTCTGCGGTATGACGCTCATTCGCCCTGGGTGGAGACCAACGATCACCAGGCCAACTACAACATTGCTACGGGTAACATCGACTTGGCAGGTCAGAACGGCGCCAGCCGTGCTCTCTACGACGGCTTCTACGGTGGAAGAGACTTCCAGCCTCGAATCGGCTTTGCCTGGAGCCCAGCGGCGTTGGGCGGACATACAGTGGTTCGCGGCGCATTCACCATCTCTTCTTATCTCGAAGGAACCGGTACCAACCTGCGCCTGACCTTGAACCCACCATTCACCCCGGCTGAGGTCAATGCTATCTACAACAACGCCGCGTTACCGGGCAGCGACACGACCGGCGGCGTTCCCGCAAACGCAGCAGGTGCATCCTGCGATGCTCCCACTTACGCCTGCTACGCGGGCGCCTTCCTTCGGGTTTGGGACCCCAAGGTACAACCGGCGATCGCAGACCAGTGGAACCTGACCATCCAGCATCAGTTCTGGAACAACACTACCTTCCAGATCGGCTACGTCGGACAGAAGGGTACCCATCTGATGGTGCCCTTCGACTTCGCGCAGCGAGTGCTGAACTCTGACGGAACCTCTTCGCCTAGCCCGTACTTCGCCAACAACCCCACTCTCTACTCAGTCCTGGGCAACGGAGCGCCTGGTGCCACCGTTTCCGGCACCAAGTCCAACGGCACCATGGGCTACAACTCGCTGCAAGCCGTACTTCAGAAGCAGATGAGTCACGGTCTGCAGTACCAAGTTTCCTACACCTACTCCAAGTGCATGTCGGATAGCACCGGATACTACGGAGCCTGGAACAACGCGCTCAGCGGCTCGGCCTATTGGCAGAACGTCTACGACCAGCGGTCAGAGTGGGCACCTTGCTACTACGACGCTACCCATGTCCTTTCCGCCTATGCCGTCTACGACTTGCCTTTCGGCCGCGGAAAGGCGCTGGCACACGATGCTGGCGGAGCGGTCAACGCCATCATCGGTGGCTGGCAGATCAGCCCCATCATTGCTTTCCGCACCGGCTTCCCGCTACCCACCCAGGGCGTGCAGGACGCTTCCGGCACCTTCGGCCGGGGCGCCCGCGCGAACTGTAACGGAATTCCTGAGATCACCCCCAACGCTCCTATCGCAGGCGGCAACGGGATCCAGTGGTTCACCAATGACGGAGACTTCACGCAACCGGATGCCGGCACCTTCGGCAACTGCGCTACGCAACTCGGATACCTGCGTTCTCCGCACTACGCCGATGTCGATCTGAGCCTGCACAAGAACTTCCAACTAACGGAGCGGTTCAACCTGCAATTCCGGACCGACTTCATCAACGCCTTCAACCACACGCAACTCAACGCTCCGAATATGAGCCTGGGTGCAACCATGGGACAGATCACCAGTGCCCAGCCGCCCAGGAACATTCAACTCGCTCTCAAACTCTATTTCTGAGCACGGAGCACGTATAATGAGGCAGGCGCAATCACGCCTGCCTCGTTTCTTTTGTAGCACTACTCTTCCGATTTGCCATGTTCAAGTGCCCTCACCAAGCCGTCCTGGCCCTCTTGATTGGCCTGCTTTCGACTACTGTCTTTTCTTCTGCCCAAGAAAAAGCAGACGCCGGCTTGTCGCCTGAGAAAGCCATCGCCTTAGCGAACCAGGGGCATTGCAGAGAAAGCCTTCCTGCCCTGAAGAAAGCGATGGCCAGCCAGACCGCACCAGACACTAAGAAAAAAGCAGGCGTGACAGGAGTCCGCTGCGCGCTGGCGATTGATGATCGTGATACGGCCTCTGACCTTGTCCGCATGCTGAGCCGGCAATTTGGGCACGACCCCGACGTGCTGTTCGTGCTGGTGCATGCTTATTCGGATCTTTCAACACGTGCGGCGCAGGACCTCGCGCAGACCGCTCCGCATTCCATGGCCGCTCACAAGCTGAATGCGGAAGCTCTCGAAATGCAGGGCAAGTGGCAGCCTGCGCAGTTGGAATACGAAGGCATCCTGGAGAAAAATCCAAAAGCCCCAGGGATCCACTTTCTGATCGCACGGTCCCTGCTTTCGCGGCCGGACGCGGGCCCGGAAGCTGCCGAACGCGCCAAGCAAGAACTTCTCAAAGAGCTACAAATCGATCCCAACAACGCGCCTGCGCAAGACATTCTGGGAGAACTCGCCAAGCGTGACGCACAATGGGATGAAGCCATCTCCCGGTTCTCCCAGGCCGCCAAGCTAGATGCCGACTTTGGGGAAGCCTATTTGGGGTGGGGCACTTCCCTGGTCAGCGTCAAGAAATATGAGGAAGCGGTCCAGCCGTTGCGCAACGCCGCGCGCTTGATGCCGGGAAATCCCGTTGTTCACAACGCTCTTGGGACAGCCCTGGAGCGCTCCGGCCATAAGGACGAAGCCGCAAAAGAGTTCGCAATTCATCGCAGCATTACATCGGCGGGGACAGGCGCCGACAACTCGCAATAACAATCCTCGTGAAGCCCACACGACGCGATTTCTTATCGAGCATGATGGCGGGAGCAATCCTTCTTCCGCATTGGCCGCGGCTTCTCCTGGCTGAAAAGCAGCAATTCCCCTTTGAAGAAATTCCGGCCGGCAAGAGCGGCATCCTCTGGACACACACCAGCGGCAAGTCGCCGGAAAAATATCTTCCCGAATCCTCCGGCGCAGGCTGCGCATTTCTCGACTACGACAACGACGGCTGGATGGACATCTACCTGGTCAACAGCGGCAAATGTGACTTTTTCAATCCCGAGCAACCATTACGCAACGCGCTCTACAAAAACAACCGCGACGGCACTTTCACTGACGTCACAGAAAAAGCCGGTGTTATGGCGGGGGGCTACGGGCAAGGTGTCGCCGTTGGCGATTACGACGGAGACGGGTTTCCCGACCTTTACGTCACCCAATACGGTCGAAGCATCCTGTACCACAATAACGGGGATGGAACCTTTACCGACGTCACTGAAAAAGCGGGCCTTGCCGCACCCGGCTGGTCTTCCAGTGCAGTCTGGTTTGACTATGACAATGACGGACGCCTCGATCTTTTCGTGGGGCGTTTCGTGGACTTCAATAAAGAACTCAACAAACCGTGCGGAATTCACGACGATGGCCGCCGGCACTACTGCATCCCCAAGATCTATACCCCAATGCCAAGTTGGCTCTTCCATAACAATGGCGACGGTACCTTCACCGATGTCAGCAAAGAATCCGGCATCGCCAAATCTCTCGGTAAGGTATGGGGTGCGGTCGCTACTGACATCAACAACGACGGGTTGATGGATCTCTGGGTCAGCAACGACACCGTGTCCAATTTTCTCTTCGTTAACCGGGGCAAAGGAAAATTTGAAGAAATTGCCACTACCGCGGGGGTTGCCTTCAGCGATGGCGGCCGAGCCCGGTCCGGCATGGGCGTGGATGCAGCCGATTTCGACGGCGACGGATGGAACGATTTATTCGTCTCAAATCTCGATCGCGAAATGTTCTCGATCTACAAGAACAACCACGACGAAACCTTCGACGACATGGCGATTCCCACCGGCATCGGCAAAGCCACAAAATTTATGAGCGGCTGGGGCCTAAAGTTTTTTGATTACGACAATGACGGGCTACTCGACCTGTTTCTCGCCAATGGCAATCCGGATGACCTGATCGAAGACGTCACCAATGGGCAGGTCACGTATCGGGAGCCCATGATGCTCTTCCGTAACAACGGAAAGACATTTCAAAATATCAGCGCCGACAGCGGACCGGTCTTCGCCAAGCCAATCTCGGCACGCGGCATGGCGGTTGGAGACTTCAACAATGACGGGGCTCTCGATGTGTTGGTCTCGGTCAATGACGGCGCACCGATGTTGCTGAAGAACAACGTGGGAGCGCAAAACAACTGGGTGGGAATCAAACTGGTTGGAAAGAAATCGAACACGGACGCCATCGGCGCACGCATCACCTATCAGGCGGGAGACCTTCGCGCCACGCGGCTCAAGACCGCAGGTGGCAGTTATCTCTCGTCGCATGATCCACGAGTAATTTTGGGAATCGGCCCGCGCTCCAAGATCGATTGGGTGGAAATAAAATGGCCGGGACCCAGCACGCTCACTGAGCGATTCAACGGTCTCGCGATCAATCGCTATACGACTTTAGTGGAAGGGACCGGCCACGTAGCGACAGGTCTCTGACCTGTTCGCCGAGCGGAGCGTGGCGGCTTTATCCCGTTTTAACAAACTTCATCGCAGCCGCGTTCATGCAGTAGCGTAAGTAAGTCGGCTTCGGTCCATCGTTAAAGACGTGACCTAAATGCGCGTCGCATTCCGTACAGGTGATTTCTGTACGGGCCTCACCCAGGCTGATGTCGGTTTTCTCGTGGACATTTTGCTTGGCAATCGGCGCCCAGAAGCTCGGCCAGCCCGTCCCTGAATCAAACTTGGTGTCGGAACTAAACAGCGCATTGTCGCAACAGATGCAGCGATAAAGCCCTTTATCGTGGATGTCGTAGGCGCCGGTAAACGCGCGTTCCGTGCCCTGTTCACGGGTAACGTTATAGGAGAGCGGGGAAAGCTGCTGCTTCCACTCGGCATCCGTTTTGCGGACCTTCGGGACTTCTACCGGGCCAACCTTCTTGCCGTCGTCGCCGAACTGGATGATCTTTACCGTGTCGCTCTTTGCCATTCCAAGAATTGGGTTCACCAGCCACGCCGACGCACCAACCATCACTGAGTGAGTCAAAAACTTCCGTCGATTCAACATGAGTTTCCCCTTCTATCCAAACGTGAAGGCAAAGGCCTGCACGCCCGGATCCAGAAATTCGATTTCAAAAGTCCGATCTTCGACAGTTCCCTTTTGCCGTATCAATTGATAAAGCCGGTTACCCTGGACCGTCCCCGCGCCACTCGTGTCGGTGTCTACACCGTGGTCGTCGCCCGGAGCGGTTCCATCAAGCTTGACCTTGAATCGAATCGGCTTGCCATCTTTGGACGGCCCCAGTACCAGATGCAAGTCGCGCGCGTGGAAGCGGAACGTGATCGTACCGGATGCTGCCTCGAGCTGAGCGTTCTCCGGACCAACCTTCCATTTTCCGTTCAAGGCCCACTGGTTCAAAGTTAGCCGGGGACGCGCTGTATATGCCTTCACCGCATCCTGCGCGATCGGCTCGGCAGAGGCGAAGTTTGCCGCCCGCCGGTATCCGACGTAAGTTTCCGACGACTTAATGTTTTGCTGGTCAGGCGCAGCCATCGCGCCGTTGGCCGCAGTATCGACGCCTTCAGCCGCCAGCGACGTTGCTCCATTTTCCTTAAGCAATTTCTGAATCACCCGTTCGGAAACATCGTACTCGCCTTCTCCAAAGTGGTGGTAACGAACGCGTCCCTTACCGTCGACGAAATAGTGCGCTGGCCAGTATTGATTGTCGAATGCTTGCCAGATGTTATAGCTGCTGTCGATGGCGACGGGATAGTTGACCTTCAAGTCCTTGACCGCCTTTTCGACATTGCTGCGGTCTTTCTCGAAAGCAAACTCCGGCGTGTGCACACCGATCACCACCAGCCCGGCATCTTTGTATTTGGCCGCCCAACTTTCCACGTAGGGCAAAGCGCGCAAACAGTTGATGCAGGAGTAAGTCCAGAAATCGATGAGCACTACTTTGCCGCGTAGCGACTTCTTCGAAAGCGGTGGCGAGTTGAGCCACGCAGTCGCGCCCTCCAGTTCCGGCATCGCACCCTCATCGGCGAGCTTCGGTTGAGATTCCGAAGCGTTGACGACTTTAGACTTCTCGGCGTGCAGCGCTTCGATCAAATGCGCTTCGGCCTTCGAGGTATTCACGAACGAAAATTTTGTAAGTAGATTTGTGTCCCAGCCCAGCGCGATTGCCACGACGCCGAGAATGACCGCAACGCCCAATCCGCGGCGGATCCAAACCTCGTAGGTTAATGACTTCTTCAAGGCGGAAAACACTTTATTTCCGGCGAGTAGCGCTAAACCCAACGAAGTCGCCGCGCCCAGCGCGAACGAAAGCAATAAGAAAGAAGACTTCGTGCCTGGACCCTGAATCGCTGCTCCCGTAAGGATTAACCCCAGAATCGGCCCCGCGCACGGAGCCCAAAGCAGGCCGGTAGAAATTCCCAGCACAAATGATTTCCCAACACTGCCTTCCGTGGGTGTATTTCCCTGCAAGCGTCCGCCCGCCTGCACCAGTGGCCGAGTCAACGCTTCTGCCAAAGACGGAAACAGCAAAGTAATTCCCAGTACCAGGAAGATGACCATTGCCACATAGCGTCCGCTCTGATTCAGCCGCACTACCCAATGTCCGCCAAAAGCCGCGGCGATGGCAACGAGAGAAAACGTCAGCGCCATTCCCGCCAACAATGGAAGACCAGAGCGGCGAAACGGCTGGTCGGCACGCGCG
The DNA here is from genome assembly GCA_036271375.1 of Terriglobales bacterium. Taxonomy (GTDB): domain Bacteria; phylum Acidobacteriota; class Terriglobia; order Terriglobales; family Acidobacteriaceae; genus DATBAT01. Next base: position 23,074 of record DATBAT010000104.1, on the reverse strand, counting down.
AATACGAACGGCAGCACCGGAAGAATGCACGGGCTCAGAATCGTGAGCACGCCGCCGACAAACGCCAGTAGGTAAATCAGCATTAGGCTTGCCTTTTATTTCTTATACAGTGTCGGGAACTGCTGCTTGAGATGCTCGACCTTAGGCGCGTCATTGAATGCAATATAAGGATCGTCGGGATGCAGCGTCGCGTAATTCTGATGATAAGGCTCGGCGGAATAGAACGACTTTAGCGGAACCACCTGCGTCACGATGGGCCGGGAAAACACTTTGGCTTGGTCCAACTGCGCGATGTAGGCGTCCGCAACGCGCTTCTGTTCATCGTTAGCGTAGAAAAGCACCGACCGATATTGGGTACCGGTGTCCGGTCCCTGGCGATTGAGTTGCGTTGGATCAAGACCTACCGAGAAAAAGACTTTCAGCAGTTGTCCGTACGAGACCTGTGATGGATCGAATGTAACTTTCACCGACTCGGCGTGTCCGGTCTGGCCGGTACTGACGGTTTCGTACTCGGCGGTCTTTGGAGATCCGCCCGAATACCCAGAAGTCGCATCCTTCACACCTTTGATATGCTGAAAAACCGCCTGAATTCCCCAGAAGCATCCGCCAGCAAACACCGTCGTTTCCTTACTCGACTTCGCAGCTAGTGGCGTGTTGCCAACCGGATCGGGAAGAACAACGGCATTCTCCGCAGCGCGCATGCTGGATACAGCCACGAGCATCACCAGAAAAATCGTTCCGCTCAATTTCTTAGTTAAATTCATGGTCACTCCCGTCCTACCTATCGATTCTCAACCCGTCGAAAAGTTACAACTTCCCCGGTTAGGGGGCTTTGTTTCCACATCTTTAGATGCTGTAGTCTACTCGCATGCCGCACACTGAAGAAGCACTGGTAGCTGGCCTACTGGACGCCCAACAGAAGGCCGGAAACCTGTTTGCCGAGGTTGAGTCCCAGGGTTTGATCCGCCCGGGAGCGCTCGAGAGCGAGATCAACGAAGGCATCTACGCGCTTGCGCAACGCATGTATGGTATTACGCGTTACTGGCACAAACGGATTGTACGGGCGGGCCGCAACACGCTGGCCCCATATGCGGAAAATCCGCCAGACCTCAGAATCGCGGAAGATGACATCGCCTTTCTGGATCTTGGACCGGTCTTCGAGGAGTGGGAAGCCGATTTCGGACGCACCTACGTAGTGGGAAATGATCCGCTGAAGCACAAACTGCGCGACGACATTGAAGCAGGATTCACCAAAGGTAAGCAATATTTTCACGACCACCCGGAAATTACCGGAGCGGAACTCTATGCCTACGCGCACCAGCTCGCCCACGAGTTCGGATGGGAATACGGCGGCCCCATCGCCGGCCACCTGATTGGCATGTTCCCCCATGAAAAAATTGCGGGAGACATGATCACGTTGTACGTACATCCCGGAAACCCCGAAAAGATGCGCAAACCGGATGCATCCGGGAAAGACCGCCACTGGATTCTGGAAATCCACTTCGTGGATCGCGCCAAACAAATCGGCGGCTTCTACGAAGAGTTGTTGACTTTGTAGCGCTGGCCGGTCTCGCGGAACACCCGAAGGAGAATGACCTGCCCCCAGCAGTCCAAGGCGTCGAGTTAGACCCGCAAACCAGATGCGCCCATTACCACGGCGCAACGGACATCATTGCGATAAAGATGAAATGCTGTGGCGTCTACTACGCCTGCAAAGATTGCCACCAAGAGCTCGCGGGTCACGCAATCGAAACCTGGCCAGAAGTCGAATGGGCCGAAAAAGCAATCATGTGCGGTGCCTGCGGCACGGAACTAAACATCCGCGAATACATGAGGAGCAATTCAACCTGCCCGGCGTGCCAGGCAAGATTCAATCCGGGGTGTCGCAACCATTATCCGTTTTACTTTGACGTGTCTTCGCAGTTTACTTAGGTAGTCAGCCTTCGGTCGTCTGAGACGGGATACACCGTGAGTGTCTTTTCGCGCCTCCCGCCGTGGTATATTTTTGCCGCTTCTTAACCTGACATTTTAGCTCTGAGGAGTTCACGTATGCGTTTGCCCCGCTCGATTACGGCCGCGTTCTGCGTCTTCGTTGTCTTGGCACCGCTGCGCGTCGTCGGTTCGGCCGAGACTGCCGGTAAAGGATGTCCCAAAGACGATAGCGGGTTGAAATTGCCGGCCGGCTTTTGCGCGACGATCTTTGCTGACGACATCGGCCACGCTCGCCACCTGGTGGTCGCGCCTAACGGAGTCGTGTACGTCAACACCTGGTCTGGCGACTATTACGGCAACGAGAAACCGCGTCCTGGAGGGTTTCTCGTCGCGTTGCAAGACAAGTCCGGCTCGGGCAAAGCAGACGTGATTGAGCGCTTTGGTGAAACGCCGCAGACTGGCGGCGCTGGGGGCACAGGGATCGGGATATTTAACGGGTCGTTGTATGCCGAAATCAACGACAAAATCGTGCGCTATTCGATGGCAGACGGAGCGATCGTGCCGGCGGGCGCTGCCGAGACGGTGGTGTCTGGATTGCCGCTGGGCGGCGACCACCCCATGCATCCTTTCATCATCGATGCTAAAGGCTCGATGTTTGTTGATGTAGCGACCGCCACCAACGCCTGCCAACTCAAGAATCGAACCTTGAAGTCGCCCGGCGCCGATCCCTGTACGGAACTTGAGACTCGCGGTGGCATCTGGCGTTACGACGCGAACAAGACGAACCAGACATTCTCTCCCTCGGACCGGTACGCTACCGGAATCCGCAATGCGGAAGGTTATGCCATCGACCCGGCGGGCCGCATATTCTTCACACAGCATGGGCGCGATCAGTTGCACACCAATTGGCCCGATCTCTACAAGGCTGACGAAGAAGCGACCATGCCCTCGGAAGAGGTCATGCTGCTCAAACAGGGCGGGGACTATGGGTGGCCGGAGTGCTATTACGATCCTTTTCAGAAGAAATTAGTGCTCGCGCCTGAGTACGGCGGTGACGGCGGGAAGAAGATTGGGGTCTGCGCCAACAAGATAGGCCCGGCGGCATATTTCCCCGCTCATTGGGCGCCAAATGCGATGGTGCGTTACGACAAGGGCGACTTCCCTGCCCGCTATCACAACGGAGTATTCATCGCCTTTCACGGATCGTGGAACCGCGCGCCGTTTCCGCAGCAGGGCTACAACGTCGTGTTTCAAACCATGTCCGGCGATCACGCCTCTGGCTCCTGCGAAATATTTGCCGACGGTTTTGCCGGAGCGACCAAGTCTCCGGAGAAAGCGAAGTATCGTCCGGGTGGCCTGGCGGTCGGGCCCGATGGTGCGCTGTACGTGGCCGATGACAATCACGGGCGCATCTATCGAATCGTCTATAAAGGTGGCGGGGGTAAGGCGAGATACACGCCGTGTCCGAGCACGACCGCTTCCGCCGGGGAGATCGCTAAAACGGAGGCCAATCCGCCAGAGGGCACGCATCCCGATGCCGGCGCCGTTCCGGAAGGGGCGACACCAGAAATGGTCGCGCTGGGCAATCGCATCTATCACGGCCAGGTTGCAGGCGCCAGTTGCACCGGATGCCACGGCGACAGCGGGAAGGGGTCGACCCTGGGACCCGACCTGACCGGCTCAAAGTGGTTGTGGAGCGACGGAAGCTTCGCGGGAATTATGAAGACTATCCGCGAGGGCGTGGCAAAACCGAAAAACTATCGCAGTCCGATGCCGGCAATGGGCGGCGCGCAACTTACGGATGATCAGCTTTCGGCGCTTACCGCTTATGTTTGGAGCCAAGGTCACTAAGCGAATTCGGCATCCGCTGATTCTACGATCACTAGATAAGGGAACTGTTTTCGCTACGTTACCTTCGCTCCGCCCAGCGATGCCGTAGCCATCATTCCGCCCAAGCCCATTGTCTCTACCGCTGATGACGGTACGATCACCATCGATCCGCGTTCTTTAATAGCTTCATACAGCATGTTCATTGCGCGTAGATGTAGAGCCACAGGATTGTCCTGATAAACCAGCGCGGCCTGGGAGAACTTGTCGGCGATTTCGGTTTCGGCCTGTCCGAGAATGTTTCGCGCCTGGCGTTCGCGTTCCGCCTGGGCCTGGCGTGACATGGCATCCTCGAGCGCCTGGGGAATTCTTACGTCACGGATCTCCACCGACTGCACAGTGATTCCCCAGGGATTCGTCTTTTCGTCGAGAATTCTTTGCAGTTCTTTGCCCATGGATTCGCGCTCAGTGATCATCTGAGAAAGCTCATGGCGCCCGATTGATTCACGCAGCGCGGTTTGCGCGCTGGTGTTGATGGCATGAACGAAATCCTGGACTTCGAGAATGGACTTCTCGGCATTCCAGACCATCCAGAAGACGTTGGCGTCGACGTTCACCGGGACCGTGTCCCGGGTCAGCGTGGATTCCGCGGCGACGTTGGCGACTCGCACACGCTGGTCGACGTAGTTGCTGAGATTGTCGATGATGGGAATGACGTGGAATATTCCGGGGCCGCGCAGGCCGATAAATCGGCCGAGGCGAAGCACAGCGACTTTTTCCCACTGGTCGGCGACTTTGATCGAGGCGAGTAGGTAGGCTCCGACCCCAAGACCTACATAAAAGGGGACGCGACTGTTGGTGACGGTCATCAGACCAAATCCTGCCACCGTGCAAATCGCGAATAGCGCCAATGCCATGCTGCTCACGGGATTTCTGCTAACGTTGGTTCTCATCGCTCTTACCTCCGTTTCTTTGCGGTGCTGCCTTGTAACTGTTCCAAAAGTTCTTCCAGGGTGAATCCTTCGGCACCAGCACGGGCGATGAATTCGCCTGCAAGTTGCATCAATCGCCGCTGCCGCTCGGCGCCGTCACGCGGGACCTTCTGATGGCTGATAAATGTTCCGGTTCCCTGCTCGGTTTCGAGCACGCCGCGAATTTCCAGTTCGCGATAGGCACGAATTACGGTGTTAGGATTGATCGCGAGATCGACTGCCAACTGCCGTACGGTTGGCAGCTGGTTGCCGCCATGCAAGGTCCCAGCCGCTACCCCACCAACCACCTGGTCGATAATCTGGCGGTAGATGGGAACGCCGCTGTTGGCGTCGAGGCGAAGCTGAAACGCGGGCCGGGAGTTGGCTGGAGGCGCCATCCAGCAAATAATGTACTAGTTTACTAGTACAGTCAAGCTAAATCGACGTGGGGGCGCTGAGCTTGATTTTGGCCGCACGCTTGCCTATCCCATTGAGCGCTCCAGCCAAATGCGGGTTGTAATCACCATCCGGTATGTACAATAATCTGGTTATGGTCAAGACAAGTAAGAAGCAAAAGAAGATCCCCGGCAAGAAGGTCACGGGTAAAAAGTCTTCCGGCTTGAAGGCATCCGGATCCGCCAAATGGAGTCCGGGGATGGAGAAGCTCTACAAACCACTCAAGAAGCCAGTTACCTTGCGTCTCGATGCCGACGTCATTGCCTGGTATCAGAACGATGGACGCGGCTACCAGACCCGCATCAACAAGGCGCTTCGCCAATTGATGGTGAAGGAACATAAGGGGCGATCCTAGTTCAGGCCCCGCTCATGACCGCAAAAGATTTTCGCCGCATCGCTTTGGGCCTGGAAGGCGCGGAAGAGGGCTCCCATATGGGATCACCGGATTTCCGCGTCGGCGGGCACATCTTTGCCACACTTGCTTCGGAGAAGCAGGGCTATGGCAACCTGATGATTACGCCGGAAATGCAGGGAGCTTTCATCGAAGATCAGCCTGAGGTTTTCTTGCCCATCGCCGGCGGTTGGGGGAGGATGGGGATGACGCACATCATCCTGGCCAGAGCCGACGAAGAAGTTCTTACTGGCGCTTTAAGATCTGCCTGGAAACTTCGGGTGGAGAAGAACATCAAAAAGCCGCGGCGAAAAAAATAGCTTCCCGCGTTTAGTTGCCTTGCTTGTCTTGAGGCCGATGGCTGTCGATGTACAGCGCAACGATTTCTTCCAGCCGGCCCTGCGCTTTGAGAATGTACTCGATGGCGTCGCGAACCGCACCGTCGCCTCCGGCGTGCGGAGTCACGTAGTGGGCTTCTTCTTTTACTTCGGCGCGGGCGTTGGCTACCGCGATGGAAAGCCCGGCGAGCCGCATGGCCGGAAGATCGATCACATCGTCCCCCACAAAAGCGGCTTCGCTGGCTGAAATGCCTTCCTTCTGGATAATTTCCGCGAAGGCGGTTCCCTTGTCCATGTTGCCCTGGTAGACATAATCGAGCTTCAGATCGCGGGCGCGGATAGCAACGGTTTCCGAAGCTCGGCGAGTGATGAGGCCCGTCTTGATTCCGGCGTGGCGAGCCAGTGAGATGGCCACTCCGTCGTGGGCGTGAAACCCTTTGAACTCGAGCATGCTGCTGGTGTTTGATCCTTGAACCGAGCCGGGCTGGGAGGGGATAAAAAAAAGTTTACCGTCGGTCAGAACACCGTCGACATCGAACAACAAGAGTTTGATTTCTTTGGCGCGTGGTTTGGACACTGGGGCGATTTTAACATTCGGTAAGATCAGGAACGCGCCAGCCACAAGATCCTGGCGTTGCGGCCAAGGACTTCAAAGTCCCGATCGCGATCGGCATCCCAAAAACAGGCGATGTTTTCATTTCTCTCTTCGATGCTCTTCTTCCAACGCTTCTACCAGAGACGAGCCTCCTTTGCAGCACCCGCGAAGACTTCGGATAAATGCCGCGGTGACGGCCTGAAGGACTAAGCGATCTCCCTCGGAGTGAATAGCGATTCGCGTGCCGGCTTCGATCCCGAGTTTATGCCGCATGGCCAGCGGAATTACGATCCTGCCGCTCGAACTAACGACGGCAAATGCTGTCTTCATAGAGCTAGATTGTACTGTTGACACATTTGCATCTAGGCGAACAATTTGCGAAACAGCTAGTTCGGTTTTAGAATGGCGGAGATGTCCCTTCCGGTTTCATCCCTCGATTGGTGCCATCCCCTGGTGCGGGATTGGTTCGTGGGGCGCTTCGGCACCTGCACCGAGCCTCAGGAACAGGGATGGCCGCACATTCTCGCGGGACGCACCACACTTATCTCCGCACCTACCGGGTCGGGTAAGACCCTGGCTGCGTTCCTTGCGTGCATCGACCGACTGGTGTGCAAGGCTGTCGCCGGCGAACTGCGCGATAAGACGGAAGTCCTCTACATTTCGCCGTTGAAGGCGCTGGGCAACGACATCCAGAAGAACCTCGAAGTTCCGCTGGGTGAGATTTTGCAGATGGCGGGCGAGCGCGGATTACTGATGCCGCAGATTCGCACGGCGGTACGGACCGGCGACACACTGATGGCGGAGCGCCGCGCGATGCTGAGGTGCCCGCCGCACATTCTGGTGACCACTCCGGAGTCGCTCTACATTCTGCTGACGGCGGACAAGAGCCGGGCCATCTTGCGCGATGTGGAGACAGTGATCGTCGATGAAATTCACGCGGTTGCGGACGACAAGCGCGGCTCGCATCTAGCACTTTCCCTGGAAAGGCTGGAGGCGCTCACCTATAAGCCTCCAGTAAGGATCGGGCTTTCCGCGACCCAGAAACCGATTGAGCAAGTGGCGCACTTTCTGACTGGAAACGGTCGGCCCGAGCCGGTGATCGTCAATGTCGGCCACAAACGAAAGCTGGATCTCGCGGTTGAAGTGCCTGGAACCCAACTCGGCCCGGTTGCCAGTAACGAGATGTGGGACGAGACCTATACCAGGCTGGTTGAACTGGTCGAGCAACATCGATCTACATTGATATTCGTCAATACGCGGCGGATGGTGGAGCGGCTAGCGTTCAATCTGGGCGAACGGCTAGGGGAAGACAATGTTGCCGCCCACCATGGCAGCCTGTCGCGCAAGCTGCGCTTCGCCGCCGAAAAAAAGCTTAAAGAGGGTCAGATCAAAGTACTGGTAGCGACGGCTTCGCTCGAGCTGGGTATCGACATTGGGACTGTCGATCTGGTGGTGCAGATCAGTTCTCCACGGGCGATTGCGGTGGCGCTGCAAAGGGTAGGACGCTCCGGCCACTGGCGAGGCGCGATTCCGAAAGGGCGGTTCTTTGTCACCACGCGCGATGAGTTGGTGGAATGCGCGGCGCTAGTACGGGCGATCCGTCAGGGAGATCTGGACCGGCTGATTATTCCAGAAGCACCGCTGGATATTCTGGCACAGCAGATTGTGGCGACCTGTGCGACCAGCAATTCCGCGGTTGTGGCTCGTAAACCTTCCATTGCGAAAGCCGGCGGAGGATTATTTTCTGAGGCAGAACATGCCGGTCTACGATTGGACAGCCAGTCATCTGCTGCTCCGGACAGCGATACAGGTTGGGACGAAGATGCACTCTTCGATTTGGTGCGGCAGGCGTATCCCTATCGCGAGCTTTCGCGCGCAGCTTATGACTCTGTTCTGGAAATGCTTTCCGAAGGGATTGCGGCAAAGCGCGGCCGGTACGGAGCATATATCCATCGCGACCGGGTGAATCATCGTTTACGGGCGCGGCGTGGAGCAAGGCTGGCAGCGATTACCAGTGGCGGGGCCATTCCGGAGACAGCCCTGTTTACGGTTGTCGCGGAACCGGAGGGCGGAATTGTCGGAACCCTCGATGAAGACTTCGCCATCGAGAGCAGCGCCGGCGACATCATTCTGTTGGGAAATACTTCGTGGCGGGTCCGGCGGGTGGAAGGCAAGAGCGGACGCGTTCTGGTCGAAGATGCGCACGGAGCGCCACCCACCGTGCCTTTCTGGCTGGGAGAAGCGCCAGCGCGTACACAGGAATTGTCGGCGCAAGTTGCCGACCTGCGGCAAGAGATCAGTGATCGCTTGGTGAATGTGTCGCCCGTCGGCATTTCGCCGAAGCTGCCTGCAGTGGCCGAAACCGTCGCTTGGTTAAAGGACGAGTGCGGGCTCGATGACAGTGGCGCGGAGCAGGCGGTAGAGTACATCGTGCAGGGCCGGGCCGTTCTAGGAGTCGTGCCCACGCAGACCACCATCGTCGCCGAGCGCTTCTTCGATGAAGGCGGAGGCATGCAGCTGGTGATTCATGCTCCGCTGGGTGGACGCATCAACAAAGCGTGGGGGCTTTCGCTGCGCAAGCGGTTCTGCCGCAGCTTCAATTTCGAGTTACAGGCCGCCGCTACGGACAACGGACTGAACATCGCATTGGCCGAGCAGCACAGCTTTCCGCTGGGGGATGTCTTTCATTTTCTGAACGCCGACACGGCGCAAAATGTTTTGGAACAGGCGTCGCTCGACTCTCCAATATTTGGTTCGCGGTGGAAGTGGGACGCCAATCGTTCTCTCGCGCTGCTGAGATTTCAGGGCGGAAAGAAAGTGCCGCCGCAGATCCAGCGCATCCGTTCCGACGATCTATTGGCTTCGGTATTTCCCGATGTCGCCGCTTGCCAGGAAAATATCGTGGGCGAGATCAAGATCCCGAATCATCCCTTGGTAAACGAGGTGATGAAAGATGTGCTCACCGAGGCGATGGACATTGAAGGACTGAAAGATCTGCTGCGCGGGATTGAGAGCGGACGCGTTCGCTGCATCGCGGTGGACACACCGGTACCTTCACAGTTTTCGCATGAAATTCTGAATGCGAATCCGTACGCGTTTCTTGACGATGCCCCACTCGAGGAACGTCGCGCCCGCGCGGTCGAGATGCGGAGGATTCTTCCCGAGTCGGTGTTGGAGGAGGTCGGCAAGCTTGATCCGGATGCCATTGCTCAAGTCCGCCACGAGGCCTGGCCCGACGTTCGCGATGCCGATGAGTTGCACGATGTGTTGCACTCGTTGATCGCCTTGCCGGTAGCCGCAATACACGAACACAACTGGCAGGGCTTTTTCGAAAGGCTTGCAAGCCATGGCCGCGCGACCTCGGCGATGAACGAGGGCCGGAGATTCTGGCTATCGGCGGAGCGGGCAAAAACTTTTTCCGTCATCTTCCCTGCTGCGCGATTTGAGATTCCTCCCGCGGAGATTGACGGCCCAGTGCTTTCGGCGGAAGACGCGACGCTGGCAGTAGTTACGGGGTGGATGGCCCATTCAGGCCCGGTGTCGGCCTCACAACTTGGACAGCTATTGGGACTTCCGGTCGCACAGATTGACAACGCCCTTTTACGAATGGAAATGACCGGGGCGATTCTGCGGGGAAAGTTTATCGATCCAAAATCGATTGAGACGGAGTGGTGCGAACGGCGGCTGCTGGCGCGGATTCACCGCTTGACGGTAGCTTCGTTGCGCAAGCAGATCGAGCCGGTAACGTCGGCGCAATTCATGCGCTGGCTGCTGCTCTGGCAGCATGTTGCTCCGGGCTCGCAGGTCCAAGGTGAACGCGCCACGCTCGACGTGCTGCGGCAGTTACAGGGTTTTGAAATTCCGGCGAATGCCTGGGAACGTCACGTGCTGAGCCGAAGGATTACCAACTACGATCCCGATTGTCTCGATCAGCTTTGCCTGAATGGTTCCGTGGGTTGGGGACGGCTGTCGCCGCATCCGGCAACCCTGGAAGACGCGGCCGCCGGGAAGCGCCGGGTTATCCCCACCAGTGTTGCGCCTATTACATTTTTTGTTCGCGAGGATTCCGACTGGATGGCACCGCATCATCCCGTGGTCGAAAAGCCAGACGCTCGTGGCCTCAGCGACAGCGCACGCGGCGTGCTGGATTTTCTGCGGCAGCGCGGCGCGTCGTTCTTCGCCGACATCGTGCGCGGCACCAACAAGCTAAAGGCCGAAATCGAAACTGGTTTGTGGGAACTGGTCGCGGCAGGCGTGGTCACCGCCGACGGCTTCGAAAATCTGCGGTCTCTGATCGATCCCAAACGTCGCAGCGGGCAGGGCGGAGGTCGCACGTCGCGCCCGCGACACAGTTCGGGGAGATGGGCGCTCCTTTATACGGATGTCGCGGTCGAGAAGGAGCGCGCGGTTGAGGCTACCTGCTGGATGCTGCTGCGGCGGTACGGAGTCGTGTTCCGCGACGTGCTGGCGCGTGAGACGAATCTTCCGCGCTGGCGGGACTTACAGATGGCCTTCCGGCGGTTGGAAGATCGCGGAGAGATCCGCGGTGGCCGGTTTGTGAATGGATTTCTGGGTGAGCAGTTCGGCTTGCCGGTAGCGGTTGAATCGCTAAGGGCAACGCGGCACATGCCGCCTAACGGAGAGACGGTCACCTTTTCGGCGGCGGACCCGCTAAACCTGGTGGGGATTCTTGTACCCGGCGAACGCGTGCCGGCGATTTCCGGAAGGTTAGTGGCGTTTCGTGATGGGGTTTCGGTCGATCCAAATACAACGCCGATCGAATTTCCGGCTCCCACGGAAATTCGATCGGCGTATTCCGCTGATTGATATTTAGGCCGCGGCGGATGGGATACCGCCCGTTCGTGAAAATCAATCGGGGAACTCGACGAGGGGGTCCCTTCGAGTCCCCGATGACCACTGCCCAGCAGGACTGCTAAAAGCGCTTCCCCCGTCGCTTTTGCCAGGCCAGTGCCCGAAATAGAGCAAGCTGGCTGCCAAATTCCCAATTCAGGACAGAGAGAAAGTATCATCGCAAGTAATTCATTACAAATACTTTAATCTATTGTTCTCAATTGTATTGAGGAATACTTTCGAAAAATACTATCCGAATGGTGAATACGGCTATCCGTTCGGATAGACTGGACACCAAACAGCCTTCACCATTCCGACGCAATATGAAGAACCAAAGAACGTAGGTCGCTAGAATCGCTCATCACGCTTCAAGAACCGCGGAGCATTTGTGAACCCTAGATTGTTCGCTATCTCGGGCCCCTTGAAAGATTCGAGCTTTTCCATCCCTTCGGGCGAAGTGCCGATTGGGCGGGATCCCGCAAACCTGTTGGCCATCGCCGACCCTTCGCTGTCGCGGCGTCACTGCCTTATTGCTCGTAACGATGACGGGTTCAAGGTCCGCGATCTCGAAAGCCGCAACGGAACTTTCGTCAACGGCGTGGCCATCAAAGACAGCCTATTACAGCACGGCGACCAGATTGCGATTGGCGATTCGGTTTTTCTTTTATTGTTAAAAGACGAAAGCGCGCTGGCGCCGGCACCGCAAATCGAGTTTGACGATGGACTGAGTCAAGCTACCGCACAATTCCGTCCGCAAGATGTGTTGTACCTGCATCCAGAAAGAATTCTGCGGGAGCTGCCTGCCAATTCCCGTCTCGCTCGCAATCTGAATGCATTGTTAAAGATCAGCCGGATTGTGCATGCAATTCGTGATCTGGAAGAACTGCAATCGCAGATCCTGGAGTTGATTTTTGAAATCGTGCCTGCGGAACGGGGCGCCGTCCTGCTCGATCCCAAAGGCGACAGCTTCGCCACTGTGTTTGCCCGTCATCGCGGGGCCACTGCCACCCATACGGTACGTGTGAGCCGCACAATTGCCCGCCAGGTACTGGAGGAAGGGCTGGCTATCCTAAGCAGTGATCTACATGGGTTGAACCAATTCGCGGGTGTCGAAAGCCTGGTGGTTTCAAACGTTCGGTCGTTGTTGTGCGTGCCCCTCAGCGTCTTCAAGAAAGTGATCGGCTGCGTCTACCTCGACACCACCAACGCGGTCACGCGTTTCGACGAAGACAATCTTCAACTGGTAGCGGCCATCGCCAATATCTGCGCTGTTGCGCTCGACAATGCACGAAACCTGGAATGGCTGGAACAGGAAAACCTTCGCCTGACCACCGAAATCAACCTCGAGCACAACATGGTCGGCGACGGTGCAAAGATCAAGGAGATTTTCCATCTTCTGTCGAAGGTCGCTCCCACGGAGGCCACAGTTCTCCTAAGAGGCGAGAGCGGCACTGGAAAAGAACTGGCGGCGCGGGCCATCCACCGCAACAGTCCGCGTGCCCGCAAGCCTTTCGTCCCGATCAATTGCGGTGCCATTCCCGAAGGGTTGGTGGAGAGCGAACTTTTCGGCCATGAGCGCGGGTCGTTTACCAGCGCCATCGCACAGAAAAAAGGAAAGCTGGAAATGGCCGATGGTGGCGTGGTGTTTCTGGACGAAGTCGGAGAACTCCCGCTGGCGGTGCAAGTGAAGCTGTTGAGAGTTTTGCAGGAACGTGAGATTGAAAGGGTCGGCGGCACGCGGCATATTCCGGTGAATATCCGATTGATTGCCGCGACCAACAAAGATCTGGAGGAGGCGGTTAAGCGGGGAGAATTCCGTCAGGACCTTTTCTATCGCTTAGATGTGATTTCGCTGGTGATGCCCCCATTGCGGGAGCGGCGGGAAGACATCCCGACCATCGCTGAATATTTTTCGCGAAAATACAGCAGCGAAGCCTCAGTCAAGCCGAAGCACATTTCGCCAGACGCCATGGCACGGTTGGTGGAGTACGAGTGGCCGGGAAATGTGCGTGAACTAGAGAATGCCATTGAGCGCGCCGTCGTGTTAAGCACCTCGGATTTGATCAGGCTGGAAGATCTTCCTGACTCCCTGCTGGAGAAGGATTCGCTTGCGGGAATGAGCAACCCGAAATATCACGCGGCCATCATGGACCTCAAGAAACAGTTGATCGTCAACGCCATTCAGGACGCCAAGGGAAACTACACCGAGGCGGCGCATATTTTGGGCGTGCATCCTAATTATCTGCACCGGCTAATTAAGAATTTGGCACTCAAAGAATCGCTCAAGCCTTCTTAGGCTAATGCTGGCATTTCGGGCAGTAATGCGCACTGCGGCCGGCGATCACGATGCGCTTGACTGGAGTCTTGCAGACCAGGCAGGGCTCGCCTTCCCTTCCATAAACTCGATGTTGAATCTGGAAATATCCCGCCTCGCCGTCAGCGTTGACATAGTTTGAAACCGACGAGCCTCCCGCCGCGATCGCTTCTTTTAACACTTCCTGCACGGCAAGAAATAATTTTCTTAATTGCTCTCTGGTTAGCGAGGAGGCTTTTCTGGTGGGGCGAATGCCTGCCCGAAATAATGATTCGTCCGCGTAAATGTTGCCTACACCGCTTAGGAGCTTTTGATTGAGCAGCGCGCTTTTGATCGGCGTTTTCCGGCCTTTGAACAGCATCACGAAGCGTTCGAGCTCTACTTCCAGGGGCTCGTTTCCGGGAGCTTGAAAGTCGTGGGTAACGCTCAGCCGGCCAAAACGGCGCGGGTCGACGAAGCGGATTTCGCGCCCCGATTTCAGGCTTACGATCGCGTGGGTATGTTTGGCTTTTTCCGTGTCGGGCGGACTGATCAGCAGGCTTCCAGTCATGCCCAAGTGAACAATCCACTGAGCGGGCTTGGTCTTCTTTCGTACCGGCTCCAGGTCGAAGACAACGTGCTTGCCCACCCGGCGAACAGTGGCGATCTTCTTTCCTTCCAGTGTCGATGCGATTTCACGGGCCGGCGATTTCAGCGGCTCTGGCTTAGATCCCAGCCAGACGGAATCGATTATGTCTCCGGTGACGCGGAGGGCCAATCCGCGGGCGACGGTTTCTACTTCGGGGAGTTCGGGCATGCTTCCAGTTTACAGGCGTGCGGCGATTGCTCATCCTCAGGCTGGCGGGTTATCATTTTAAGTACACTTCTCGCGGCTTATTTCCTGTAATTTTTGACTTTTGATTGAACCAGCGGCTTGAGGTGTGCGAGCTTGTTCGCATAGGAGTGCTCGAATTGAAGAAAGGCAAGACAGCGGTAATCGTCGGCGCGCAGTGGGGCGACGAAGGTAAGGGCAAGATTGTTGACGTGCTCTCCGAGAATTTCTCGGTTGTGGCGCGCTATGCCGGGGGACACAACGCCGGGCACACCGTCATCATCAACGGCAAGAAGTTCATTTTGCAGTTGGTGCCGTGCGGCGTTCTGCGCGCGGGATGCCGCAGTGTAATCGGCAACGGCGTTGTGCTTGACCCGATGGCGTTTCTGAAGGAAGTGGGATCGCTGCGCGATGCCGGAGTGAAGGTCGATGGGACGTTGTTTGTAAGCAATCGCGCGCACGTGATTCTTCCCTACCATCGCATGATCGAGTTGGCGTCGGAGAATGCTCCTGGACGAGTAAAGATTGGCACAACCTCGCGCGGGATTGGCCCCGCCTACGAAGACAAGATGGGGCGCCGTGGGCTGCGTGTCGCGGATTTACTCGATCTGGAATTGCTGAAGAAACATATCGAGAACGCCTGCCGCGAGAAGAACATGATCGCGCATGCTCTGTTCAACTCGGAACCTATCGATCCTGACAAGATGTATGCAGAGTATGCCGAAGCTTCGGCGAAGCTGGCGCCGTTCGTGTGCGATACCGCGGCGTTGCTCAATGACGCGATCAAGCAAGGTGAGTCAGTTCTATTTGAGGGCGCTCAAGGGTCAATGCTGGACATCGATCACGGAACCTATCCATTTGTGACCTCGTCGAGCGCGACTTCTGGCGGGGCAGCGATTGGTACGGGTGTAGCGCCTACGGCGATCAACACCGTGATCGGCATCACCAAAGCTTACTGCACTCGCGTGGGCGGCGGACCGTTTCCCACTGAGCTGGACAATGAGATGGGCGAGAACCTGCGCGCGCGGGGCAATGAATACGGCGCGGTAACGGGCCGCTCCCGCCGCTGCGGCTGGCTTGATTTGCCGTTGCTGCGGTATTCAGGAATGATCAACGGAACTTCGTGGCTGGTGGTAACCAAGATGGACGTACTGGATGAACTGGCCGAGATCCCGGTTTGCGTGGGCTATAAGATCGATGGCAAGGAAGTGACGGAGATCCCAGCGCACGCCAGTGGCTACGACCGCGTGGAAGGAATTTACAAGAGCTTGCCGGGCTGGCAGACGCCGACCGACAAAGCCACCAAGCTTACCGATCTACCAAGTGCAGCGCGGGATTACCTGGACTTCATCGAGAAAGAAACCGAGGCGCGGGTGGGAATGGTGTCGACCGGTCCCGACCGGCAGCAAACAATACTTGTCGACGACTTCAAGGCGCAGTTAATTTAGTCAGGGGAGCGAACATTTCATGGTGGTGTTGGCGGTTACTTGGATGGCCAAAGCCGGGCACGAGGCGGAAGTAGAAGCGGTTTTCTCGAAGCTCACGACGGAAGCGCGTAAAGAACCAGGTTGCAGCATTTTTCAGGTGCACCGTCACAAGACCGAGCCGCGGCGGTATTTTATCTACGAACTCTACAAGGATGAGGCGGCGCTGGAATTCCACCGGACGACTCCGCATTTCTTGCAGTTTGCCCGGAAGGATTTGCCTAAGATTGCGGACCGGGTGGAAGGCCAGTTGTACGAACCGCTGGGGTGATCGCGGTTGAACCACAGAAAGACGTAAGGGGCACGCGTATTCGCCTGCCCCCTTTTGCATTTGTGGATACCGCCGGACAGGTGAGGACACCTGCCGCTACATGATTCAACTATTGCGCGAGTTCGTATCCGGCAAAGAAAAAGCTCAACTCAAACCGCGCAGTGTCATCTGCATCCGAGCCGTGGATGGCGTTCAGTTCAATGCTGCTCGCCCACTTCTTGCGAATGGTTCCCTCGTCCGCGTTGGCCGGGTTGGTGGCTCCCATCAGCTTCCGTAGGTCGGCGATGGCGTTTTCCTTTTCCAATGCCAGGGCTACTACTGGGCCGCTCGACATGAAGTCGGTGAGCGATCCAAAGAATGGTTTGTTGGCGTGGACGGCATAGAACTGTTCCGCCTGATGTTTGGAAATTTCCAGCATTTTCATGCTGAGGATGTGGAAGCCGTTCTTTTCGAACTGCTCGATGATGTCGCCGATGGCGTTCTTGCGGACCGCATCGGGCTTGATGATGGTGAGGGTGCGTTGCAGGGTTTTCATTTTATTCCAAGCGTCCTTATGAAGTGAGGATTTCTGGCGCTGCCGAGACGTAGCGGAGCTACGTCTCTACACGACCGCTAAGCTAGACTTTTGTACCCATGGCGGCCACCACGGTTTCGCCGATTGCCGCCGGTGTACGGGCCACGCGAATTCCCGCGGCTTCCATGGATTTAATCTTTTCTTCCGCTGTGCCCTTGCCGCCGGAGATGATGGCGCCGGCGTGACCCATACGGCGTCCCGGAGGCGCGGTCTGTCCGGCGATGAAGCCGACCACCGGCTTTTTCATGTGGTTCTTCACGTACTCGGCGGCCACTTCTTCAGCGTTGCCCCCGATTTCACCGATCATGATTACGGCTTCGGTCTGCGGATCTTTATTGAACAGCTCAAGCGCATCGACAAAGTTGGTGCCGATGATGGGGTCGCCGCCAATGCCGATCGCGGTCGACTGTCCAATGCCACGCGTCGTGAGTTGATAGACCGCTTCGTATGTCAGCGTGCCGGAGCGCGAAACGATTCCCACGTTGCCTTCTTTGTGAATGCGCGCAGGCATGATGCCAATTTTGCAGTGTCCAGGAGAAATAATGCCCGGGCAGTTGGGGCCGATCAGGCGCGAGCGCCGATTTTGCAGAAACTCCCAGGCACGCACCATGTCGAGCGTGGGAATGCCTTCGGTGATGCAAACGATGAGTTCGATTTCGGCGTCGGCTGCTTCCATAATCGCGTCAGCAGCGAACGGAGGCGGAACGAAAATCACCGTGGCATCGGCGGCAGTCTTATCGACTGCTTCCTGCACGGTGTTGAAAATCGGCCAGCCTTCGTGGGTGGTGCCGCCCTTGCCGGGAGTCACTCCACCGACAACCTTGGTGCCATACTCGGCGCACGCTTTGGCGTGGAAGGTGCCTTCCCTGCCGGTGAGTCCCTGAACCAGAAGCCGCGTGGATTTATTTACCAGAATGCTCATGAATAGTTTTCCCTAGCCTTTGGCCGCGGCGACTACTTTTTCGGCGGCGTCTTTCATGGTTTCGGCGACGATGAAGTTTAGTCCCGATTTCTGCAGGATCTCGCGTCCCAACTCGACGTTTGTGCCTTCGAGGCGCAACACGATGGGAAGCTGAATGTTGGTTTTCTTGGCGGCTTGCACGACTCCATTGGCCAGCGTATCGACGCGCAAGATACCGCCGAAGATATTAATCAGCACGGCCTTCACATTTTTGTCACTCAGAAGAATCTCGAAAGCGTGCGTGACTTGCTCGGCGTTTGCGCCACCGCCCACGTCGAGGAAATTCGCGGGCATGCCGCCAGCATACTTAATGATGTCCATCGTCGCCATGGCGAGTCCGGCGCCGTTAACCATGCAGCCCACCGTCCCATCGAGCTTGATGTAATTAAGGCTGTACTTCGAGGCTTCGACTTCGAGCGGATCTTCCTCGGTGACGTCGCGCAGTTCGCGCAAATCAGGATGGCGGAACAGCGCGTTGTCGTCGAAATTCATTTTGGCATCGAGGGCGAAGAGGCGGCCGTCGGTGCAGGTAATGAACGGATTTATTTCCATTAAAGAGGAATCTGTCTCGGCAAAAGCCTTGTATAGGCCGGTCATCAGGCGGACGGCTTCGTTGATCTGTCCGGATTTCAGACCGAGAGCAAAAGCCAGCTTGCGCGCCTGGAATGCCTCAAGGCCCATGCCAGGATCGATATATACCTTGAGAATGGCATTGGGATCCTTGGCGGCAACTTCTTCGATGTCCATTCCACCCTGGGTGGAAGCCATGAATACCGGACGTGCTTCGGCGCGGTCGATGACGATTCCTAGATACAGTTCGCGCTCAATTGGCAACGTTTCTTCGACCAACAGACGGCGAACTATCCGTCCTTCGGGCCCTGTCTGGTGGGTGACGAGATTCATCCCGAGAATTTGCCCCGCAAGTTTGCCGGCATCATCGAGGGTCTTGGCGATCTTGACGCCGCCGCCTTTACCTCGACCTCCCGCGTGAATCTGCGCCTTCACGACGACTCCGCTGCATCCCAGATCGAAAAGGTTTCGAGCGGCCGCTTCGGCTTCCTCGCGGGTTTCAGCCATCTCGCCGCGCGGCACCGCGACGCCGTATTTTTTCAGGATTGCTTTGGCTTGATATTCGTGAATATTCATAATTAGTTCGATTTCGTCGGTGGGACTGGCTTGCAGCTAAACCGTAGGCGGCAAACTATAGATTTTATAGGAGCGATTTCAGATGGGCAAACGCGGAAGGACGAATTCGCGCGTAGATTCCCTTTTCGTAGGTTTTCTGGGCTGAATGCTACTCTAATATTGCCCATGATTCTGGAAGCTCTCCACCGCATTGCCAACCACCGCGAGTCGCTTTCGCGCGAGGAGACCCGCGCCGTGGTCGATGAGATTCTCGCCGGCAAATGCAGCGATGCTCAGATCGCCGGACTGCTGGTGGCGCTGCACATGAAGGGCGAAACGGTCGAGGAGATTGTCGGATTTGCCGAAGCCATTCGAGCGGCCGCGATGCAGCTGGATATTCACTCTGCTCTCGACGTAAGCGGTACAGGGCGCGATGCGCTGGTCGATACCTGCGGAACCGGCGGTGACGCCAGTGGCACTTTCAATATTTCAACCGCAACCGCGTTCGTGGTAGCGGGAGCAGGCGTTCGCGTGGCCAAGCACGGCAACCGCAGCGCTACTTCGAAGTGCGGGTCCGCTGACGTCATGGAAGCGCTGGGCGTCAAACTGGATCTAACCGCACCACGCCTGGCCGAGTGCCTTCAGAAGACCGGCATAGTGTTTCTGTTCGCCCAGGCGGTGCATTCGGCGACGAAGTATATACAGACCGCGCGGCGGGAGTTGCGGGTGCGGACAATTTTCAACCTTCTCGGACCACTTACAAATCCCGCGGGAGCTTCGGCGCAGGTGGTCGGCGTATATTCGCTCGACCTTGTTGAAAAGCTGGCGGGCGCGCTCAGTATGCTGGGACTTCGGCGGGCTTTCGTGGTGCATGGGCTCGACGGATTAGACGAGATCACAATCACCGCGCCAACGCGCGTTGCAGAGCTCCGTGACGGAACGATTCGTAGCTACGAGATCACGCCCGAGGAGTTTGGATTTTCACGCGCTTTGTTGACTGACATTTCCGGAGAAGATGCGGCGGGGAATGCCGGTCTCATCCGGCAGATTTTGGATGGGAAAAAGTCGGCACGACGGGATGTGGTCGTGCTGAATGCAGGGGCTGCCCTGGTGGCGGCCGGAAAAGCCGATCACTTGCGAGACGCCGTCCCCCTGGCGGAACGATCTATCGACTCGGGAGCGGCTGCGGCTAAGCTGCTGGCGCTTGCGGAATTCACGCAGGGCTGAAGATGCTTTCCAGCTAGGGATCTTGTTGAGACCGACAGACGTTGCGGAGCTACGTCTCTACACGAAGCCTGCTTTTGTAGAGACGTAGCTCCGCGACGTCTGGCTTGACCACTGCTCATGTCCCGTGAGTCTAACCACTTGCATTTCAATGAGCAACCTTTTCTCTTGGCTGCGCGTTACTTGATCAAGGCGATTTCAAGGCTTCGGCAAATAGCCGGCCCCGTTGAATTTCACTCGTGGATGAAGTCAGGTAAGAGTCGGCGATTCCTCTCCTTTTCATATCCCTGTAACAATGTTGTCGTATATTCCGGCCTTCCAGGGTCGGGATTTGCCGGCTCTGATCTTCGACGAGGAGAATTCATGGCCGCGCCTGATATTGCCGTCCCATCGCATTCCGTTCACGCAAAACTCAGCAAAGGTCCCGGTATGCTGGGAATCGCCGGGTTTGGCGTCGTTCTTCTGATCGGCATTATCTACGCCGCCTACCACTTGCTGTCTGATCTCTCGGGCGTTCACAACTCATCGATCACACCGTATGTGCTCTTGGGAGTTGCGCTGCTGGTGGCTCTTGGCTTCGAGTTCGTCAACGGATTTCATGACACCGCGAACGCGGTGGCGACCGCCATTTACACGCACTCGCTCGAGCCGCATATTGCAGTGGTGTGGTCGGGCTTCTGGAACTTCATGGGGGTGCTTACTTCCAGTGGGTTGGTGGCCTTTGGGATCATCTCGCTGCTGCCGGTTGAGCTTATTTTGCAAGTAGGCAGCAAGTCGGGATTTGCCATGGTGTTCGCGCTCTTGGTTGCGGCCATCATCTGGAATCTCGGCACCTGGTGGCTTGGACTTCCCGCTTCCAGTTCGCACACTTTGATTGGATCGATTATCGGCGTCGGTATCGCCAATCAACTCATGTCACCGAAGAGCGGCACCAGCGGCGTGGACTGGGGGCAGGCGCTGAATATTGGAAAGTCGCTGCTGCTTTCACCAATAGTAGGTTTTACCTGCGCGGCGCTTCTGCTCTACGTATTCAAACTCTTTATCAAGAACCGTCAGCTCTACGAAGCGCCTGAGGGAACCGAGCCACCACCGTTCTGGATTCGCGCCCTTCTCCTCTTGACCTGCACCGGCGTCAGCTTCGCCCACGGATCGAACGACGGCCAAAAAGGAATGGGCTTGATCATGCTGATTCTCGTTGGCACCGTCCCCACGGCCTATGCGTTGAATCATGCGGTGACCAGGAAACAATCGGACGATTTCATTGCAGTCTCGCAGCAAGCTGCCACTACGCTCAATAAATACGTCAGACCCAACGCAGTGATCTCCGATGCTCGCGAAGAGGTTACCGATTATGTTCGCACCCGCGATTTCACGCCGAACACGATGCTCGCGTTGCGCCAGTTGGTCAGCGACATCGGAAACGAGACCGTCCTCTTCAGAGAGTTGGCGAAAGTCCCTCACGAACGCGTACGCAACTTCCGCAACGATATGTACCTCGCCAGCGAAGCGTTGCGTTTAATGCAGAAAAGCCACAAACCGGAGCTCTCCGCGGGCGACGTAGAAGTGTTGACCAACTACAAAAAGCACGTCGACATGAGCACACGATTTATTCCAGGATGGGTAAAAGTGGCTGTGGCTATGGCCCTCGGCCTCGGAACCATGGTCGGCTGAAAAGAATCGTGGTAACGGTGGGCGAGAAAATCGGCAAAGACCATCTCACTTACGGGCAAGGCGCCGCCGCCGAAATTACGGCAATGGTGACCATCGGAGCAGCAGACTGGTTTGGCTTACCGGTGAGTACCACGCACGTGCTGTCGTCTGGAATCGCTGGAACGATGGCGGCGAACCATTCGGGATTGCAGTGGGCAACGGTCCGCAGCCTGCTGATGGCGTGGGTTCTGACGCTGCCCGTCTCCATGGTGTTGGCCGGAACCCTCTTCTGGGCGTTCAACCACATATTCTAGGATTTGGTTGAAATAATTTTGAGCGCGATTCCGTTGGTGAATTGCGGAGACCGGAGAACTTTCAGGCCGCCATCATGCTGAAATTTCTCCGAACTCTCTTCGTCTCCAGTTTTAGTGTTGGTCCAAACCGCAGAGTAGTGTCCGGCCGGTAGTTCAAAATCGACCTCCGCCGGGCCATGCCCATCGAAGTAGATCGCATATTCCCTTCCCGGTTTCGATAGCGCGTGCGCCGTCGCACCGGGCGCGTGCTTCACCACGGTGAAATCCGGTTTCAAATCGATCAGCGTGAGTCCTTGCAAGAAATCGCTCAGCACGCGAAGCTGGTGCCGTAATGTCGGACTCCCGCCTCCCGGGCCGTTCGGCCGCAGGTCGTTGCCATCTTCATGGCCGATGCTGAACGAGTAGTCGAGTCCATCAAACAGGCTCCCTCCGGAGAGCATGAAGTTCCAAGCCTGGCGGCGATAGAGATCATTATCACGTCCGAGAAATCCTGTTTCGTCGTATCCGATAGCCTTTCCGAGGCCATAGTTTTCCAGCACCGCCTCGGGATAGGCATAGTGAAAATTTACGATGCTCACGCCCGGCAGCAACGTCTTCACCGGATAGCGAAAGTTGGAATAGTTCTGCGCGATCAGATGGTGATTCGAAAGATCTTCTTCCTCGCTGCTGATCCACTCGGCAACTTTAGCCTGCCAGGCGAGCGAGAGGTCGTCGGCCAGATCTACCGAATTCGGATACTTGTCCCGCGCGGGCGGAAATATATAAGGATTAATCAACGCCGACGTTACCGGACGATCCGACCAGGGCTCATTCTGTATCTCGAAGATCACGTTGTCGAAAGCATTCGTCTCATGCACCATCTTTCGCGCATAGCTCTCCTGAAACTTCAGCGCGTTGCCATTTTCTAGAGTTTCGAGCTTTTTCCAGTCGATGACATCCAGATGATTGACATTGTTGGCCGGATTGAAGGGGCTCACGTTCCACT